>DTPJ01000529.1 GCA_011334435.1 Candidatus Poribacteria bacterium
CAAGTGGAAATCTGGTGGAAAAATTTCGTTCAAAGCTGGCTCTGATGACCCTGAGCAGACATGGGTCAATGGCGTAAAAGTCTGTGAAGGTTTAGCTGATAGAGACTGGGCAAAAGATACTGATGCAGGAGAATATACCGTCAAAGGTGGAGAATGGGTCGCTATTTTTGCTGAGGTTGGCGAAAACAGCGGAGAATGCGGATATACTCTTAGATGTGATCCGCCACCTGATGATGGCACACTTGATACAGCAACTTTGATGGCTGTTACTTTTAATGGCAAACTCCCTATAATGTGGGGACTTATAAAATCGTCTCGCTAATTATGTAAAATATGTTATTAAAATATGCTGTTAGCTTGTTTTTTGATTCGGCAAGTTAACAGCATTTTTAATGTTCAGTCAAGATATTTTCAGATATGAGTTTTGACAGCTTTATTCAGTTAGATTGTCTAGGAAAATCCCTCTAAATCTCTCTCTAAATATTCCTTTTCCGAAGGGAGACTTTCAGAGATTTCTTCTGAGTTATCGCAGGAAGTATATGACGGGGAGACAAAAAGATAACGTAAAGATATAAATCATTTTGAGATTGCTAATAAAGGAGATAGATGGGATCGGCTGAAAAAATAGAGCATTCAAATAGATTAATCATATTGATAGCTATAAACTTATCCTCATTTCTTGCCCCGTTTATGGCATCATCAGTAAATATTGCCCTGCCATCAATTGGAAAAGAATTTGATATGGGAGCGATCCTTTTAGGCTGGGTAGCAACATCATATATACTATCATCTGCAATTTTTTTAGTCCCATTTGGAAGATTAGGCGATATATACGGTCGTAAACTTATATTCTCCTATGGAATAATTGTCTATACTTTAGCCTCGTTATTGATAGGTTTCTCATTCTCATCTGAGATGCTTATTTTCCTAAGAGTTTTGCAGGGGATAGGTGCGTCAATGTTATTTAGCACTGCGGTAGCAATTCTGACTTCTGTATTTCCTGCAAATGAACGAGGTAAAGTGCTTGGAATTAACGTTGCAGTTGTCTATGTTGGGCTTTCTCTTGGACCAACACTTGGAGGATTATTAACTCAATATTTAGGTTGGAGAAGCATATTCTTTGTCAATGTGCCTTTGGGATTTTTAATCATAATTTTTACATTCTGGAAGCTGAAAGGTGAATGGACAGGGGCAAAAGGAGAAAAATTTGATTTTATCGGATCCATAATATATGGGCTAATGTTAATCTCAATCATGTATGGTTTCACTCGCCTAACGAATTATATAGGTGTTGTGTTAGTTGCTTTTGGTGTATTATGTTTTTGTATATTCTTGATCATTGAATTAAGAATAAAAAATCCTGTATTGAATATTAGCCTTTTTAAGAACAGCCGGTCATTTGCTTTTTCTAACCTTGCTGCGTTGATCAATTATAGTGCTACATCTGCTACTGGTTTTTTGATAAGCCTTTATTTACAATATATTAAATCGTTAACTCCAAGAAACGCAGGATTTATATTATTAGCACAACCAATAACACAAGCTATATTCTCACCATTAGCGGGGAGGCTCTCTGATAAAATAGAACCGAGAATTGTCGCATCTATCGGCATGGGATTGACCGCTATTGGACTTTTATTATTGATTAATCTTAACAATTCAGTTTCATTGTTATTTATTATTGTCAGTCTAATATTTTTGGGATTTGGATTTGCATTGTTTTCCTCTCCAAATACGAATGCTATTATGAGTTCTGTTGAAAAAAGATATTACGGAGTTGCATCTGGCACTTTGGCGACGATGCGAATGGTAGGTCAAATGCTTAGTATGGGCGTAGTTATGCTGATCTTCTCCATCTATATAGGTAAAGAAAAAATTACTCCTGAATACTATCAGGCTTTTTTGATAAGTGC
>DTPJ01000675.1 GCA_011334435.1 Candidatus Poribacteria bacterium
TGATTCAATTTGAAGATGTAAGTTTTGAGAGTTTACGCCACCTTCCGCACGTTTCATTATGATCTCCTGACGCTGTCCTGTATTTTCCGCTTTGATCCATGTTACCATAGTGAAGGTAAGTAAGTTGAAATCCTCATGATGTGGAACTGAAACGAAACTTCCAGCTTGCCCTGGAAACTCCAATCCACTGAGGAACTTTCCATTTATCCATTTCACAGAACCTTTGATTTCTCCATCATGTCCCCTACCAGAAGAATCCTTTACCACATTTCCACCATTTTCATCAAACAACCATATCGCCACAACGGATTTTTCGTCAATTTTGGCGTATGCTTGGAATACCAATAAAACCGTAAAAAGGCAAACTATCATTAAAACAAGTTTAGTTTTCATTTAACCCATTCCCTCTTGTTAAAATTCAGTGTTTAGCTCCAACATCCTTCGGAGAGAAGGACTTTTGGTAGCAAAGATAACAGCTCCAAGTATTGATATAATCCCGCCGATAATTAATGTGTTTGGTGCGCCAATATGGCTTGCTGCCCATCCTCCTAAAAGGCTTCCAAACGGTGCGGGTCCCATAAAAGCCATAGTATAAAAGCTCATCACGCGACCTCGTTTATCATCATCAATAATCGTTTGTAAGACAGTGTTGCACGATGCCATCTGAACCATCATTCCAAATCCGCATAAAGATATAAGTAATAACGAAGTAGCAAACACTCTGGATAATGAGAAAAAAATTAAGCCAATGCCAAAGATAGTTGACGCCATAGGTATTATTCTATCTAACCCTTGGGCATTTTTTCTGGAAGCAAGAAAAATTGCGCCAAACAACGCACCACAACCGACACCAGCCATTAAAAATCCAAGCGTATTAGCATCTCCGCCTAAAATATTCTTTGCAAATAAAGGCATTAGAACGGTATAAGGCATGCCAACAAATTGCACTAAACCAAGTAATAATAAGACATTTCTAATAGGTGGTATGCCAAAAGTATATGCAGAACCTATTTTCAGGTCTTCTAATATACGATTATTGGATTTAGCCCTTTCGTCTGGCTTAACTTTCATAGCAAAAAGGGCAGAGATGATGGCAATATAGCTTATGGCATTTAGCAAAAAGCAAATTCCATCTCCGAAAGCAGATATAATTATCCCTGCTAATGATGGACCTATTAGCCTTGCACTATTGAACATAAATGAGTTCATAGCGATAGCATTGCCCAAATCCTCTCTTTTATCTACCATCTTAATTATGAAAGACTGTCTTGATGGTATGTCAAAGGCTGTTACCATCCCAAGAATAACGCTAAGTATAACGACATGCCAGACCGAAATTCTGTTGCTAATGACGAGAAATGCCAATATTCCAGCTTGGATCATTGAGAGGATTTGAGTAACGATCATTATCCGAAGCCTGTCAACTCTATCGGCGATCACACCAGCAAAGGGACAGAGAATAAAAGTTGGAATTTGACTTGTAAATCCAACTAATCCTAAAAGAAACGATGAATTAGTCAGACGAAAGACCAACCAACTCATAGCAATTCTCTGCATCCACGTCCCAATTAAAGATATGCCCTGACCAGTGAAAAATAAGCGATAGTTTCTATATTTAAATGCGCGAAAGATTAGTTTTAGGTCTTCAATTTTTGGTAAATTCATATCGTTAATTTTTTAATAGCTGCTTAACCTTGGCATTTAAGATGATGTATATGCAAATTAGAATTTTTAAGATCTATGATTATAATATCATAATTGAAACGTTTTGCCAATAGAGGAACTCTGCTGATTCACCCTCAGTTTTTAAAGGATATAAAAATGATATATGTTTGAATGATAAATATGTAAGAAACTCTTGAAAAATAAACAAAAAAATGGCATACCTTTATAAGTATTTTCTGTAA
>DTPJ01000303.1 GCA_011334435.1 Candidatus Poribacteria bacterium
CCGAATTAAACCGTACCAATTTCTCCCATTGAATTACCCCGTTTTCACAAAACTCTTCTGCAAAAGTTTGAGTGAATACGTTCACAATGCGGGTATATTCATTATAGAAGGCTTCATTTCTCTCTTTTGCCCGATGACCCAATGGCTCAATGATATCCAAATAAAGCCGTTCACTACCAGAGATAAACTCCCAAAATGATTGCCCACATAACTTTAAATAGTCACCTTTATCTGGATGACGATCTATTCCATAACAACATCCATTGACCGCTTGAATTTGCATTTGATTTTGACTGGAACGTAGTATCCGTTGCGCTTTCTTAAAGTTCTCTACCATCCGCTTTATCTGGCTGCTATTACCCCAATTTGGTCCAGATTTAATGGAAATGAGATATAAAATTCCATTCGAATTGAATTCTAAATCAATTCCTTCAGCTGATGATTTTCGCCCACTATAAACTCTTGCACAAACAAAGATAGCTAAGTTCTCTAAAAACTCGCCAAAAATCGTCTCTTCTTGAGAGGATAAATGCGCATCAAGGAGTAATTTTACTAGGTCATGTGCATCCTGAATATTTTTAGCTTTAAATAAATATGGGTTTTTACGTTTTAGTACCTGTTTAAGCTGCAAGGAACGAAGGTTCTCTAATCGTCTATTATGAAAATCACCAATGTTATTTTCAATAAAAGTCAAGACATCAGTGAGATTTAGAGGCATCATAGAGTTCCTTTTCTTCTAAAAGTACGAGTTGTTCTGGAGCTGTTTCCAAGACTGGATAGACCGATTGCTGAGCTAATGAAAAATATTCTGGAAGTATCTCAATGCCAATCGCATTCCTCTCCATCCTTTGTGCCACTCGTATAGTGGTCCCAGAGCCCATAAATGGATCAAGCACCCAGTCACCTTTGCGAGTAAATAGTTTAATGAACCATTCTGGTAAATCTTCTGGAAAGACTGCACTATGATTTCTATTTTTCGTCTCTGTAGCTAGATGTAATACATTAGTAGGATAAACCATCCTTCGCCCAACCCAATTTGCCACTTTTTTACCAAACCCACTACCAGCCCGAGATGGGTCTCTTATTAAATCTGTTGAGCTTAGTTTCTTTAATCTCCGTTCAGCCCAATCTCCCATCGGAATCATAACTGCTTCTTGATACATATGAAAACGATGTTGCTTATTAAATTGCAGGAGTCTTTCCCATGCGTCACGAAAACGATTTGGCCATTTCCCTGGATAAGAGTTCTTCTTATGCCAGATAAACTCCTCTGTCCACAGCCATCCTTGATGTCGCATAGAAAGGATTAATTCAATCACATAAGTATGACGTTCTCCATTAACCACTTTTTCTTTGATGTTTAGGATAAATGTACCAGTTGGCTTTAATACACGAAATAATTCCTTTGAAATAGGCAAGAACCATTCATTATATTCATCAGGTTTTATACCCCCATAAGAGTTCTGCCTGCTGTCAGCATAAGGTGGTGATGTAAAAATTAAATCAATAGAATTATCGGGAATATCTTTCAATTTCTCGCGACAATCACCAAGCATCAAGTGTGCTTCAAGTTTCATAAATCAAATTATATTCCAAATTAATTAACTGATTGTGTTTATTTAATTCGTCCTATTACTTTCAAAAAATCGCCATTTACTGTAATTGCTACTTCTTTTATCTCAGTAAAATTATTTCTATTCTACAATATCTAAAAGCATCAAATGCAATTATACCCAGCCTCTCTTTTCCGCAATGGAATAAAGGGCAATCGAGCCAGCCACTGACGCATTATAAGAATGGATTTTGCCGCGCATCGGCAGGCGTATGAGTACATCACAGGAACGACGCACGAGTTGGCGCATCCCGCTTCCCTCTCCTCCAACGACCAAAGCAATCCCACCATCCA
>DTPJ01000147.1 GCA_011334435.1 Candidatus Poribacteria bacterium
AAATATTATGAAAGCTGTTGTATTTATTAAAATCGGTGAAGACCTTATAGTAGAAGATAAGCCTATTCCTGATCTTGATGATGGCGATGTGCTTGTCAAAGTTGATTTATGCGGAATCTGCACAACCGATATAATGGCTTTGCAAGGAGATGCGACTGATTATACTCCCCCCGTTGTTTTAGGACATGAGATCGCAGGTAGGATAGCAGAATCAAGGAACAAAAATTTCTCCATAGGTCAAAAAGTATCCGTTGATCCTGTTATATCATGCGGTTCATGCTATTATTGTAAGCATAATCTTCAAAAATTCTGTCCTGAGCTATGCGGTATTGGACATGATATGGATGGCGGATATGCCGAATATGTCAGAATCCCAAAAAAATTAGCTGATAGCGGAGGTCTGCTTGTTGTTCCCGATGAAGTGACAATGGAAGAGATCGTCTTCCTTGAACCATTAGCTACTTGCTTAGGTGCATTACGGGAGATGAAACTTGGCGACAACCTCGTTATACTCGGAGCAGGTCCTATCGGGCTTTTATTTCTGCAATTAGCTAAACGAAATGGCGTAAGAGTTATTATATCTGAGCCATTGCCACATAGAAGAGAGATCGCTAAGCTGTTATCCGCTGACGAAGTTATAGACCCTATATCCGATGATGTCCCACAAGTAGTCCGTGATCTAACTAACGGTATTGGTGCTGATTCAGTCATATCTGCAACAAATAATCCTGTTGTCATTCCTGACATATTTAAAATGCTTAGACGAGGCGGATATGCTAACCTTTTCGGGCTTTTCCCTAATAATACAAAAGTTGAACTTGATGTTGAGCAGTTGCATTTCTCAGGTCATAAGGTCATGGCTTCATGGGCAATGACAAGACAAGATACCGCAGATGCCCAAAAAGAGATAGCTAAAAGATGGCTTAATATTAAACCTATCTTAACGGGGCTATTTCCACTTGATGACCCGATGTCCGCTATTAACTATGTAATTGAAAGAAAAGGATTAAAGGCTGTCTTTTATGCTTAATGATAAAATAAAGGCGTATCTTGAATTGATCAGATATCCGCTTTTTCCCATTCCCATAGTGACCACATTACAGGGCGTAATTCTTGTGAATGAAGGCGAGATGTCATGGAAAGGGTATATCGCCATCGTTGTATCTATGATAGGCTATTTCGCGGGGATGATGAAAAATGACTATTTCCATAGCAAGACAGATGCCCTTTCAACACCGCAGAAACCGATACCATCTGGGCGAGTTTCCCCGAGAAATGTATTCTTAATCGCATCATCAATATATATTGTCTGTTTATCTCTCGGTTTTTTGATGAATTATAAGGCAGGCTTGATCGTCATAATTTTGATAGCTTTCTCACATCTTTACAACGCAATATTCAAGGGCAAAGGCATATTAGGCAGTATTATTCTCCCGTTAGGTATCGCTGGAATGGGCATTTTTGGAGCAGTTGCGGTCTCTGGAAAAGTGCCTGAGATCCTTTGGTATGCTTTTATCGGTATTTTCCTATTTGACTTCGGAGCGCATATAGCGACGACGTTTAAGGATATTGAACACGACAGATTAGCTGGTATCGTTACAACACCTATACAAATAGGTATTAAACCAGCATTATTTTTATCTACTTTCGCTACAATTTTGGCTTATGTGGCTTTTGTCCTACCTTATGTTATTGGCAAAGCTGAACCACATTATCTTATATGGGCAGGTATTGCCTTTGGGGCAACATTTATAACAAGAATTCCGCTTTTATTCAAACAGACCCAGGACAACGGCTATTTAGCTTTGAAAGGGTCTCTTTTGAGTTGTATTGTCCTTTATCCTTGCCTAATTGGGACTGTCCTTTCTATTCCTATTTGTGCGATTATTATTTTGACGCCATTTCT
>DTPJ01000895.1 GCA_011334435.1 Candidatus Poribacteria bacterium
TAGCCAAGTTTCTATTTTAGCCAAGTTTCTATAGCGCTGCCTGAATGGCTTTACAATATTTATAATAACACAGAATAACGATTTTGTCAAATAAATTATAATTGAGCATAATTGAGACTTTATATTCTTATTGACTGCCATTTTCCACTTAGAAATCTTATAAAAACAGTTATACCATAAAGCAAGATATATAATGCCACAGAGACCCATGCACCTATTGCCCCTTTATGAAGAACATGTCCTAATAGATAAGCCAATGGAATAAAAACAGTCCAAGCATAAATCAACCCAACAAACATAGGAAATTTTGTGTCTCCTGCCCCTCTAAGTCCTCCACCGGAGCAAGTTCCTATGCCTTCTGTGATACGGGTCACACTTAGCAAAATTAGTAGTTTTGACCCAAGATTAATTACTTCCAAATCTTTGCTTATAAGTGCAATTAATTGTTTAGAAAAGACGAGAAAAATTACTGCCATAACTGTTCCGACCAAACCGCCGATCTTAATAGATGTATATCCACTTTTACGAGCCATTTCAAGATTTTTTGCACCGATAAACTGTCCAACTAATGTTGTAGCTGCCACTGATATACCAAATAACGGCATAAATGAGGCATTCAAAAAAGTCATCACAGCATTTGACGCTGCAAGCTGAACATTTCCCATACGTGCGATAAATGACGTGAAAACGCTGAAACTTGCAGTATCCAAAAAAAATTGAATGCCTGCGGGTAAACCAATCCTTATTATTCGCTTAGTGTATTTAAGATCAAACTTATAAAATTTACGAGTTTGATACAAATTATCATTCTTCTTTGACAAAAAAACCGTTAAATAAATTATAGTGCCTAATATTGATGATATTCCCCCAGCAACCGCCATACCTTTAACCTCTAATCTTGGAAATCCAAATTTGCCGAATATTAAAATATAGAATAAAAGGATGCAAAAGGCATTGACTATGATTGATATATACATTGGCGTTTTTGTGTCACCGATGCCTCTGAAAAAACCGATGAATGAAAAGCTTATGAATATACCTATCCCAAAAGACAATTGTATCTTCAAATATGTGTTACTATAAGCCTCTACTTCCGCAGATGATCCAATTAAGCTCATCAAAAAACTGCTTCCAATGCCTAAAATGAGTATGAATATATAGGACGCAAAAGCTATGTAAATATAATGCCATACTGTCTTGCCGATGTTTTTATATTCCTTTGCCCCGTAATCCTGAGCAACGAAAGTGCTTGCAGTGCTTATAATGCCGTTGAAAAATGATAAAAAAGCCCAACCTATCATTGATCCAAGTCCAGCAGCACCTAATTGTGCAGTGTTTATTCTACCTACCATCATCGTTCCAAAAAGCCCTGAAAGTGTTTGAGCAAACATTGTTATAACAACTGGGTAGGATAGAATCCAGACCTGATAATATCCTGCGTGAAAATCGGTTTCCTTAGATTTATTGTTACTTAATATATCGTTCATTTGTTTCTAATATAAAAAATTTGCATGATAAAACTAAAGGCGAAACTTACTAAAAGAAATAAAAAAGACGGTGTTAATCCCGTCTCTTAATGATAATAATCTAAAACTTGATAAAATTACTTAAATTACATCTTAATCACCAAAATTTGCCCATAGAAAGACTTAAACATAAAATTCTTTATAATAATATCATATTTATACACACAAGTCTATGATAAAATATTTGGCATATGAACCAGAGGGAATTGTCGGGTGTATTTTTACGATGTGTGAAAAAACTGAGGGTGAATCAGGGAGTTTTTTCTTGCAAAAAAGATGTTTTCGTGATATACTAATCTAAGATAAGATAAAGGCAAATCAAGGCTTTTCGTAATCATTAGGTATGTGGATAACTCATTGATATTCTAACCATATA
>DTPJ01000763.1 GCA_011334435.1 Candidatus Poribacteria bacterium
ACTTGAATATGTGTCAAAACGTTTTGGGATTGATAGAGCCTATCTATCTGCTGACGAAATCTGCGAACAGTCTGATATTGAAGCGATCAGTATACATACAGGAGACCATTATCATATTGAGCCATTTGTTTCGGCTGTGAAAAACGGGAAGCATGTATTCGTGGAAAAACCATTAGGCAATACTTTTGAGCAAGTGGAAACTATGGTTAATTCTGCCAGAAATGCAGACCCAAATCTAAAAATCGCTGTCGGATATATATTAAGATTCAATCCCGTATTTGATGCAGTTTATGAATTATGCAGATCAGGAGATTTAGGGCAGATATTTTATATGGAAGGTGATTATATCCATAATCTACTTTATCAGGCAAATCAAACAGATACATATACAGGCGTGAATTGGTATCTTGAATATGAAAAACCACTTGTTGGAGGCGGAAGTCATCCGTTGGATTTATTACGTTGGTTCTCTGGAAGTCAAGTTGTTGAGGCTATGGGATATTCAAACAAAATGGGCTTTCCTGCTATGAAGGAAGATGATTGTCAAGTCGCTTTATTCAAATTTGAAAGTGGGGCGATAGCAAAAGTTACCGCGTCTTATGCCCCTCGTTCAGGTATGGCGTCTTATTATAATCTGAGAATATACGGGACTAAGGGAACTGTTGAGCGTGATCAAGTGGCAATATCAAAAGATGAAGCCGACATCCATCCTGAATTCAAGTCTATTGAAGCAGATAGGATCTCAGGGCATCCTTACGATAAAGAGGTTGAGGATTGGTTAGATTCAATAAGGGGTAATAGAAAGCCGAGATGTGATCTTTTTGATGGTGCTAACTCAACGATAGCAACTATTATAGCGGTAGATGCGATAAAAATTGGGAAACCTTTGCCTGTGCCTATTTATAAGGGATAAAAAGTTTTAATAATGAAGTTCAAGCTAATGATTTTTATAATATTTATAGGGATTGCGAATTGTGCAGAAGTATCAAACAATAATATTGACAAGTCTAACAAAAAACTGTTAGCTCATTACATGCCTTGGTATATGTCCAAGCCTTTCAGCGATAGATGGGGATGGCATTGGACTATGAATCACTATAACCCTGATGAAATCCAGCCAAACGGACAACGTAAGATAGCATCACATTATTATCCTATTATCGGACCTTATGATTCAGGAGACCCAGATTTATTAGAATGTCAAACTTTGCTTATGAAATTCGCAGGAATAGATGGCATCATCATAGATTGGTATGGTATTAAAGATTTCTATGATTATGACATAATCAATAGGAATACACAAAAAATTATCAAGTTTTTGGAGAAAGCAGGTCTGAAATTCGCAATATGTTATGAGGATCAATCAATTAAGCATATGGTCAACGAAGGACATATTTCTGGGCAAGAAGCTATCAAACATGGGCAAGAGACAATGCTATGGTTACAAGAAAATTTTTTTAACAATCAAAATTATTTGAAAACAGAAAGTGCCAAATACTGGCTTTCAGTATTGACAGATATTAAGAATCGTGGAGTTAAAGATATATTAATTATCACCAGTGATAACCTTCCTGGTATACAAGATGCAATAAAGGCAGTATATCCAGAGTCAGTATATCAGGGTTGTGTGGTTCATTTGATCCGCAACACATTAAGATATGTATCCTACAAGGACATAAAAGCGTTTAGTAGTGATATGAAATTTATATACAAAGCACCGACAGAGGAATCAGCATTGAAAGCCTTTGATGAGTTAAAATCCATAAGGGGTAAGGAATATCCATTGGCAGTAGGTATATGGGAAAGGAATTGGAACAGAATTTCTGCTATGTATCGGTTCACAGAAGAGATCAGGAAGTTGATATACACAACCAATGCCATAGAGAGCATTCACAGTCA
>DTPJ01000279.1 GCA_011334435.1 Candidatus Poribacteria bacterium
GCAAGACCTTCCACTGTTTCGTCGTTAAGACCTACGTTAAGGATAGTTTCCATCATACCGGGCATTGATTCTGCTGCACCTGATCTGACGGAGACTAATAATGGATTTTTCGGATCGCCGAACTTCATTCCCATAATTTCTTCAACTTTGGCAAGTGCTTCTTTTATTTGCTCATCAAGGTCAGGTGGGTATGTTTTATTGTTGTTGTAATAGTATCTGCAGACGTCGGTTGTTATTGTAAACCCCGGTGGAACAGGAATACCGATATTCGTCATTTCTGCAAGGTTGGCTCCTTTTCCGCCTAATAGACGCTTCATATCTGCACTACCTTCGGCTTTTCCTGCACCAAAGAAATATACATGCTTTACTTTAGACATATAATCCTCCATTTTCAAGTAGTATTGTGGGTTTCATAAGATAAAACTTTGGTTAGAATAGTAGGAAATCTAAGTAAGTTTAAGATTAGGGCAATAATTTGGTGTGCTAATCTTAAATCAAATGATTTTTCCTCAACTGAAAACTTCTTATAGAAATAATACCACAAAAGGCAAAATCGCACATAATATTAGCATAATATTGTAAAAGTGTCAAGAGTTTGTCTGATGAGCCTACCTAATCCTTAGATTTACTAATAATTAAAGTTATGATATATTCCGATTGTTCAATCTTCTTTGTGCTTATAGGATAAGGTTTAACTTCAATCAATTTTAGATAATATCCGCCAATATCTCGGACTGTGTCATCTTTATTTTGCCCAAGAGTTAGCTTAACATCGCCAATATCATTGCCATTGTTATTAACATTAAGCAAAACACTGACTTGTCCTGCCCATATACAAACAACATCAGACGGACATCTTGAATCTTCTGTCACTTTTAGGAATTTGACCTTTATATTAACAGGATTAACCGTGACTACTTGATCAATTTTTAAGCTGAATTTTTCCTCTAATCTGATCTCTGCGGAGTTGTCATCGTTATCAGTAGGATTTGGAGTTGTTTCTGATTCACCACATCCAAAAATAGAAATTATGATAGTGATTATGATTAAAAAACTCATCTTTTGCATAATGGTTTTGCCTCCTATACATTATCCATTTATGCCCCTCATTGTTTCTTATATCAGATACCACCATTTATTGTCAAGTAAATTAGTAAATTGAACGATCATTGATTTTTACCAATCTCTTTTGATAAAATATAGTAAATCAATTAATGAGGATAGAATTTTTATATACTTGTAAAACTATAATTTGAAAGGATAGAATATGACAGTAAAAGAAAGAGTTTTTAAAGCGTTACATGGAGAAATGGCTGATAGAATACCCTTTACATGTTATAGCGGATTGTTTCCAGAAAACGAAAGAGAACCGTTACTTAGCAATGGCGATATTGGACTTGTTAATCGTGTCCCATTATATAGCATACAAACCCCAAATGTTAAAGTAAAAACCGAGAGTTTCTCTGAAAACGGCGAGCATAAAGTTAAGTATATATACGAAACGCCAGTCGGATCGGTATATGAGACTTTAAGGACAGGTGGAGGTTACGGATCAAGTCTCAGATGTGAATTTCTAATCAAAAGACCAGATGATTATAAAGTAGTTGAATTCATGGTTCGTGACCGTGTCCAAAAGCCAAGCTATGAAGGATTCATCAACGCTGAGAAAAGTATGGGAGATATAGGCGTTGTGATAGGTAATGTCGGTTATTCACCAATACAACAGATGCTCGTTATGTATATGGGTCCTGAACAATTCGGAATCGGATATTATGAGTATAGAGACCTGTTTGATTCGCTTTATAACGCTTTGACAGAAAAGGACAGAGAACTATATAAGATTTCAGCTGAATCTCCCTCGGAGTTTTTTATATACGGAGAAAATAC
>DTPJ01000501.1 GCA_011334435.1 Candidatus Poribacteria bacterium
AAGTAATGTAAAGTTTGTGCCTATGAGGCGATTAAAGCCTTGTAACAACCTATAATTTGTCTCCAAAGATCCAACAACTTCCTTGAAGTGCTCCTCTTGCCATAACCACGAAGAATCTTCGCTCATATAATCTTTTACATTGTTCAATAACTGATTGTCATCAATTCCTAAACTTCTTGCAGATGCATATAAACTCGGGCAGTTATCCTTTATGAAGAAAAGCAATCCTCTCTTTAAGGTATTTATGTCCATTGCTCTCCTTAGTTGATCAAGGAATTTATGATCAATTGACACAAACTCTTTATATATGTTTTCTGCAATCTGTGTCTCATCATTTGAGGATTCATCGTCTTTTGCCGAAACAAAATCACATAAGAGTCTGATCACTCCTGCTATTTTGTCTGTATTTTCTTCCTCGGGACAATATTTTAGCGACCATATTGGGAAACTTTTGTCTACTAAAGACCTTCTTAATTCCGATTTTACTTCCCTTATAGAATTAGCACTGTCGCTGGGAAGCTCAAATATCTCTTTCATATATTTGCAAAACTTTACATGCTCAGGTTTCATCTTAGCGATCTTATATAATTCGTAATTCCTACCGGCTTTCATTACTGCTTCAATAGCTTTGGCAATTCTTTGAGGATTGGCAGGAGAAGAAGCGTTGCCATCATCAACATAAAAATTCCCTTTTGTATAATCTTTCATCAGGAACCCCATTAAGAAGGCACATATCTGAGATGGCATATAGCCAAATGGTGGTTTGTTAAGTTCCTCCCAAATGTGTGCAATAGAAACAGGCTTATCGGTATCCAACAGCTCTTGGATCTTCATCTTTACCCTGACAATCGGGTGTTCAGGTCTATTCTTAAACGACTCAGGATTATCCCAGAAACCATAATCTTTCAATTTGCGCTCGATCTCTGTATATGGTCTCTTACTATTGGACTCTCCCATACCCATTATTATCACGTCATCAGAGTAACCTGATAATTTGTATATATTCTCATTTTCGCTTATCATCTCAGGACCCAATTGGAAGAGCTTTTTCGTTATTCCCAATAGATAGGTTTTTAAGTTATCTGTCATACCTTGTATCTCTTTGGATTCCCCTTTGAAACAAGCTACCATGGTAGTGATAGAAAGCTTTGTTAGCCACTCATCAATTATCCTCTCTGCTCTTTTAGCATGATGTTGGCTATTGGTATTATCTTTCATTTCATTAGCATATAGTTCCCGAGTTTTTTCGTCTATGAAGCTGTTCCAACTCCTCTCAGAGAAAGCTTCATTGGTGTTTATAAGGATTATATTTCGCTTGTCTTCTTCATTCTTATTAACATTTATTCCTTTTTTATTCTTGTCTATGAAGCTGTCAATTCTTGAAAGATCTTCCTCTGTTTTTGCAAGCAAAAATAGGACTCCGACTTGATAAGGTTCTAAATTTTTCCACGAATTAATAACTCTCTCAGCGTTCTGGATTGAAGATGTTTCTAATATAAATCTTGCTCCTAATGGACCGCTTAATCTACATTCTTTCAATATCTTTTGTCTGATAACACTCTCATCATTCCCAAACTTTGTAATATTCTCAAAAGAGTATTTCTCCTCGGTCTCTTTTTTCAATTTTTCAAATCTTTCATTATCAATACTCATTATAGGAATGGCAAACTCTGCGTCATATCCTCTATCAACTCGGTTCAAAATTTTCAGTTCACAAAGCCTTTCAAGAATGCTATCAATTTTTCTCTCAATATTTGTCCCTTTATAGATGTATCTTAGATTAGTCTGGAAAGGTCTTAGGATTTTTCCTCTCCTTGAATTTTCGCTCAGTCCTAACGTATCACTTAACGTAATCAGCAATAATATCCCTTTGAATACTTTTTTATA
>DTPJ01000705.1 GCA_011334435.1 Candidatus Poribacteria bacterium
CTAATTGCTTTTATTGTCAAGGGATTTTTGACTGATAATCAAAGCCAAATTTTTCGTTATTAAAGACAATTTTTTCGTTATCGCTGATCTTGAAAGATTAAATAAATTTGCAATATCTTTGTGGCTATATCCCATAAGATGCAATATCAAAACCTTTTGCTCCTTCTTACTAAGCTTTTTAACAGCAGTAGCAAGGTCAATATAACTGAAAGTGTAAGTGGATATGTCAAGGTTAAGACGAGCTTTGTTTAACCCATAACGTCCATTTAGAGTTTGACCCGATTTTTTCTTGTCTGCGATGATATTAGATTGCATTTTTATCCTCCTTATATTAATATTTTATATAATAAATTATTATATTTTAATACTAATATTAATTATAAATATTATTAATATATTTGTCAAGTGCTTTTTTATTGACAGTTTTTTGTCACCAGTCTTATTAGTCTATCCAGCCCCCGCCGATGACCAGATCGTCGTCATAAAGGACAGCTGCTTGTCCAGGTGTCACTGACATACATGGTTCATCAAAGATGACCTCAAATCTATCGTCAGAGATTGGATATACAGTTCCCAGAGTTCCATTATCTTTATATCTTATTTTTACCAGTGCTTTTATTGGGTTGGTTAATCTTGGAATGCTGATAAAATTTGCATTAGATGCGGTTAATTTTTTCACTAAGAGGTCGCTTTTTGATCCGATTACTATTGTATTTGATGATGGGTCAATTTTTATAACATACATCGCCTTTCCGAGATTTCCGCCTAATCCCTTGCGTTGACCTATTGTGTAGAATTGTATGCCTTGATGTTGTCCGACAACTTTTCCAGATTTATCAACTATTGGACCGGGTTTTAGTTGTCCTGACATCTGATCTTTAAGGAATCTGTTATAGTTGTCATCAGAAATAAAGCAAAGCTCTTGGCTTTCAGGGCGTTCTGATACTTTTAGTGATCTTTGTCTCGCCATTTCGCGGACTTGTGCTTTTGTATATTCACCAAGCGGAAATATCGCATGTTTCAACTGATCTTGTGTTAGCGAAAAGAGTGCATAGGATTGATCCTTATTTAAATCTACGCCCTTTTTTAATAAATATCGCCCTAAATTCTGATCATAGCATAGTCTAACATAATGACCAGTGGCGACATATTCAGCATCTAATTGTTTGGCTAATTCTAACAATTTTCCGAATTTTAGCTTTTGATTGCAGATTACACAAGGATTAGGTGTCCTTCCATAAGAATATTCGTTGCAGAAGTAATCAACTATTTCTTTCTTAAAAACAGCTTCATAATTGACTGCATAAAAAGGTATCCCTAATTGCGCACAGACACGGCGGGCATCTTCTACTGATTCAATGGAACAGCATTGAGGTCGTCCTGATCCGTTTGTGGAATCTTGGACGCCAAGACGCATAGTTATGCCTATTACGTCATACCCTTTTTCAACCAAAAGGGCAGATGTTACTGAACTGTCCACCCCACCACTCATTGCAACAATAACTCTCAAATCATTACTCCAATATAAAAGTCAATTCCTATATTCACCAGTTTTAGTTATCCTTTGGATTATTCTTGGAATTACAAGGGCGATTTGCTTGGCTACTAATTTCCAAAAGTATCTTGGATAAATTTTCCTAACTAATGTATGTTTAACATAGCTAATACGATTATGATATGCGTCATACATATCTAATACGATTTTGTGGAGTTGGTCTGATGTTAAATATCTTGTTCTTACATTTGCATGGAATCCGTCGTAAGTTGAGAAATCATCTAAGTTTGTTACCATTCCGAGTTCAATTAGTTCTTCTCGGATCTGTGTCTTAGCATGTGGGGTTAAGATAAAGAAAATAGGAATATCAATGTTCAAATCCGATGCGATC
>DTPJ01000534.1 GCA_011334435.1 Candidatus Poribacteria bacterium
AAGTAACAAATTTTCCGTTAGGGAGAATAGCGATATTAACTGGATTACAACATCCGCTAAATCCCTTAATATCTATTGATGTCTCACCCCACGAGGATATTAAATCCCCATCAAAATTGTATGCCTCTATTTTATGATTACCCGGATTAACAACTCGCAATAGACCGTCGTTAGCCACTAAAAGATCAAAATAAGGGCTTGGAATAATGAAACCCGATATACCTTTATCGGGATCACGTTTTCCGATGACATTTTTCAATTCACCTTTTGTATTGTATCTCTGGACTATTTTTCCAACTGCATCGGCTATAAATACATTATCATTATAAACTGCTACTGATGTTATAACCGCATTTTCTCCGATACTATTCCATTTTGATATTTGTCTCCCTTGTTGATTATAAATTTCAATATGATCTTTAACAGCGACATATATGTTTCGGTTATCTGCGATTGTCAAACACGTTGCGTTATCAGAAAGCTTAATTTCAGATAATTTGTCCCCTTTATCGTTGAAAATTCTGATTAACTTATCTCCTGCGACATATATTCGGTTTTCTGAATCAATTGCAATAGCAGAGGCATTTTGTAGGTTTGTCTTTATTTTGCCGATCTCTTTGTATTTAATTAAATTTGGATCAGTTTTGGCGAATTCAGTTAGATCGTATTTGAAGACATCGCCGATAGTTGTCTTTTTATCTCCCGTTCGGGCATTATACAAAATAGCGACAACAGCAGATATGATTGCGATAGCTAATATAATTCCTATTGTCATATTTATCTTTGACGTTTTCATAAATAACCTCTATATTCCCCTTTATCAAACAAGGCTATTAATATTTTCCTTCTTAATAAAGGGGAATGATATTAAACAAATTATTTGAATTTACTAGGGTCTATTGGATAAACTCCCCATTCATCACGGCAACGTTTCATTTCAAGAATATTTTCTCTTGTTGCTCCGACAGAAAGAGAATGAGAAGACCCCATAATGTATCCTCCGCCGGGTGCTGCATACTGAAAGGCATATTTGGCATCGTTGCGAATATCTTCGGGAGTTCCACCAGCTATATGTTCGTGCCAGATACCGCCCCATAGACATAACTTGCCAGCAACTCTTTCTTTTAATAGCTTGATGTCCATTCCACCGCTTGCTTGTATGCCTTCATAAGCATCATATACTTCTGCTAACTCATCAATTATGGGCCAAACATGACCGCAACAGTGTTTAAGGACTTTCAGACCGTATTTATGTGCTTCTTGGACATGTGCTTTATGCCATGGATAGACCATTTCCCGATAGATTTTAGGGCTTGCCAATAATCCTGTGCTACTGCCTAAATCACCGCAAGGCATAATTCCGTCAACTCCAAGCTGTGCATAGAGTTTGACTTGGTGAACAAGCCTTTTGCCATGAAGCTCTGCGATTTTTTTACATATCTCTGGATATTCAATTAAGCTCGTCCATGTTTCCTCTTCAGTTCCGCCAAATCCCGGAAAACCAATATCTCCTACAAGCAATAATATAAAATGTGTTGCTTTCATCTCTTTGACTGCATGATGGACTAATTCCCAACTTGATGAATTTGGATCACCGATAGGCTCATTTTCCACATTTTCAATCTGTTTTTCAAGGTTTTCAATCCTATTTTTAATATCATTTTCAGATAAAGGAAATATCGGGTTTCTTTTGATTTTGTAGGGCATAAGATCGCCAGTTATTGCAGAAACGCGATAGAGATTGCCGTTATCATCTTCATAAGTTTCGTGATCTAATTGCTTCATTGGTTTTGGATGATACCCTTTTGGTGGCACTCCGCCGACAAAGACAATATCCATCTCCAAAGCCTTGATGAGATCAATGCGATCACGTTTATAACATTCTA
>DTPJ01000883.1 GCA_011334435.1 Candidatus Poribacteria bacterium
AGAGGCGAGAAGTTGCCAGAAGGCTGGATAATTGACTCCGAAGGCAACCCGTCAACAGACCCTAAAAAACTTTATGGACCTCCACAAGGGGCGATATTGCCGTTTGGAGGGGCAACAGGCGGACATAAAGGTTACGGATTAGGATTTATCGTTGATGTCCTCGCAGGAGCATTAAGCGGAGCAGGATGTAGCAGGGCAAATGCTACAAAATTCGGCAACGCCGTCTTTATAACGGTAATTAACGTTGAGGATTTTGTCCCGATAGACGAATTCAAGGCAGAAGTTGACGGATTGATAGATTATGTTAAATCGTCGCCTAAAATGCCCGGCGTTGATGAGATATACTATCCCGGAGAAGTTGAAGCAAGAGAACGAAAGAAACGACTTGAAAAAGGCATATTCGTTGAAGATGAGACTTGGGGTCAGATCGTCAAATCAGCACAAGAACTGAATATTGATATAAACAAGCCTGATTTTCAGCCTTTATAATTGCTTATGATTTATAGGAGGATAAGCGATGAGGTTTGCTGTAATTGGATTGGCAGGTGTTGGTGCAAAACATGTATCAGTAGTTAGCAATCTGGAAAATGCAGAGTTAGCTTGCGTTTGCGATGTAGTTAGCAATATCGCTGATGACTTCGCTAATAAATACAAAACTAATGCTTACTATTCCGTAGAAGATATGGTTGAAAAAGAAAAACTTGACGGTGTGATAGTCGCTACTCCGCCGAAGAGCCATTATCCTATAACAAAAATATGTGCCGAGAAAGGCATTCATGTATTCGTTGAAAAACCGATGGCTAGCTATGTCAGCGATTGTCAAAAGATGATTGATGTATGCAAGGAAAATAGGGTTACGCTTATGGTTGGGCATAAAAAGCGATTTGTGCCTGCGTTAGTCAGATTGAAAGAGCTTACAGAAGGCGAGCTTGGCGAGATAAAATATATGATCCATAGATACCCTCATCCTTGGATGTCATCAAAAGATTGGTTTTGGGCAGAAGATGATGGAGGAGGACCTATCCTTGAAAACGCTGTCCATGCTGCTGATATTCTTGGATTTCTCATGGGTGATGTGGATTCTGTCTATGCAGAAGGCGATTCTTTCTTTGCAGAAAATCGTAAACCACAGATTAATTGTGCGGTATATACATTAAGATTCAAAAGCGGCGCGATTGCAACCGTTGGAGCAGGTATGGTATCTGTTCCTGCTTTTAGTTTTGAGGATTTCTTTATTGCAACGGATAACGGCGTCGCAGAAGTTTCTGGTCACTTTGACTCAGTAGAGAAGATAAGATACGCCTTCCGAAAAGACCCAAATAACGCAAAAGAGGAAGTTTATAGCGGAGTAGATGCCTTCGTTGAGGAGATCAAGCACTTTATAGAGTGTTCAAGGACTGGAAAAGAGCCAATCGCAAGCGGAGAAGCTGGCAAAAAAGCTGTGGCAATATGTAGAGCTGTCAAAAAATCCGCTGAGATCGGTGAGCCTGTAAAGGTTGGAAATTAAAGATAATCGTAACAAATTTGTAATACCATTTCTCAGAGGTATGTCATTAATAATGTCATTCTGAACGAAGTGAAGAATCTCTTTGAATGAAGTGAAGAATCTCCTTTCTTCAATGATTATGAGATTTCTTTATCTTATCAAAATGACATAATTGAATTGAGAAATTGTATAATAATGCGATCTATCGCACATTATAAAACAACGGATCGCATTATTACGAAAAAATCAATAATTTAGTAATTAGATTTGATATTCCCCCACATTGTTGGCATTTTATTTAATGGCTCAACTCCTGCAAGGACAGTAAGGCTTTGATTCATCGCAGTTTTAAGTTCTGATTCTGACAACGCCTTTGTGAAAAATCCCACTTCATCAATA
>DTPJ01000264.1 GCA_011334435.1 Candidatus Poribacteria bacterium
CCATAAGATTCATAGGGATTGAGGCTACGGCTCGACGTATTTGTGGAACGAGACCATACTTTTCAATATCGGGAAAATTGTTAGTAAGACGATAAATCTCTAAAGTAATTTCGTGTGCTAATTGAAATACATCAAGTTCTTCAACGCTTTTCACCTTTTACTCCTTTTACCGTTTCAGTGTCGCTACCGACACCGACACCGTTCACCGACACCGTCTTATCGTCCCAAACCCCCTCGATACAGACTTCCCAATGCCCCAGTAATCTGGAATCTCAAAATTCACCGAGAATGTGCCAAGAAAACCGAGCATAGGTGTACCTTTTAGCCTTGTATTAACCTCTTTCATATCGATGATTTTTGCTGTTATAGGTTCATCTACTGTATAACCAAGGCTCTTGGATATAGATATAATATTCCCTATCAGTATGCTTTCGAGTAATTCCTTTCTCTCAATCCATCTTCCAAGTTTTTGATATTTTTCATAGTTCTTTTCATTCAACGCGAGCCAGGGGGTAAGGAAGGAGTAGGAGAGATGTTCTGATGCTATTTGAAAAATTGCTTTATAACTCTCTAATCCCTTACTTAGAATTTCACACCAACTTCCACCTAGATTTATTTTATTTAAATCGTGGAAAGTTTTTTTAATAATATCTACGCCTTCTTTGAATCCTATCAATATACATGAACCATCAATTACTTTATATTGAACACAAGGATACCGATATATAAAACTTCCATCAGATTTATGGTGATGAGCATTAGGATTGTCCCAAAATAAGTTACCAAGATATCCTCTTATTCTATCGGCATCGCTTTTCTTTATGTCAGACTCAATAATAAGATTAAGTTTTAATATGTTTATATCCATTTATCACCATATAATAACAGACTTTGTATCCTTTGTTATAAATCCAGTTTTATCATCATAAAAATCTCTTAAAATAGCCTGTTTGACATATCCAATCTCTCCAACCATCATCGGCTTATTTTTAGTATTCGCAGGAATTGATACGACATATTGATAAAATTCTGCTTTAAAAGCATCAAAAGTCTTTTTCCTCAAAAATAAATCTTCTATATTTCTTAAGTTTATATATTTTCTCCAAATATCTGCTGCCTCATCGTTTAACTCAATAAAGACATCAATCTTTGGGTAATCTTCATCTATAAGCTTAAAATCTGATATAGAAACTGTATCATCCTCACTGTCATATCGCAGCTTTGTTATCGCTTCCAGTAGATTTCTTGAAACATCCTGTGTTTTCTTTTGACTTGTCTCCCTGTAATAATGGTCTATTAGGACCAAAAATTCACCCTCATTTATTTCTTCTTTTGTTGAAAGGATCTTCTCGGTTATATCAAGCAAAACAGCATCGTAGATATATGAAGCATATGCTCTCCCATTCTTATCCGTTAACTTTACAACATAAGTTACACCTTTACTAATACCATTTCTATTACATCTTCCAGATGCTTGATTAATAGAATCCAGTGGAGCCACATCCCTCACAACAATGTCAAAGTCTATATCTACCCCTGCCTCAACAAGTTGCGTTGTTACAACGACCTTGTATTTTTTCTCTTTTATCTCTTTTATCCGTTTTAGACGCTCTTTTGGTACTAAATGGGTCGAAAGATAGGTAATTGTAATTCCCTTGTCTTTTACTAAACTATAGAAATCCTTTGCAGAGGTTATGGTGTTAAAAATGAATAAATATGTCTTTTCATCGGTTAAGTCAAAGAGGTCGCTGAGATTATTTATTGTCATAGGGCTATTCAGCAAAGGCTTCATAGAAACCCTATCCAATGCATTGAAATAATAATCTTTGTTTAATAATCCTATAGTCTCTCCCCGCTCAAATATCAATGGCTCAGTAG
>DTPJ01000237.1 GCA_011334435.1 Candidatus Poribacteria bacterium
AAAGCCAAAGGTTTTGCTCCTTGTTTTTATGGCTGGATTTGGTATAATTATTTTTATGATTGCATTTGAAGCTCGGCCGAATTCCGAATCCCTAACTCCTAATTCCGAGTCTGTCTTCTACTATCACAACGACCATCTCGGCACCCCAAAAGTTTTAACTGATCAGAACGGCACGATTCAATGGGAAGCAGTGATGGAGCCATTCGGAGAAATAGACACCTTCATCGCCAGCAATGCCAATAACCCCTTCAGATTCCCGGGACAATATGAGGATGATCTCACCGGCCTCTATTACAATCATCATCGGTATTATATTCCGGGTTTATCAAGATATAACAAGAATGATCCCTTACTTTACTATACTAGCAATAAATATAAGTATTCAAGAAATAATCCGATAAATATGTTTGACATACATGGACTAGAGGAATGCAAATATATAGGTCGTAATCTTATATGTGAAGAAGAAATTGGCAGAAAATTTATGGGGGATTATTTGTTTGTAAAATTGGTCGTCTCAATTACAGGAGACCCTATGTTTACGTGGTGCGAATGGCAACGGAGATGGGACGTAACATATAAACAAAGATTTAAGGATCTATTATTATGCAAAGATGAGTGCACCGGCAAGTGGAAATTAAAATGGGGAGATGAATATTTTGAGAATATTATTAAAAGAGAAGTATGGCGTAAAATCACTATGGCAGCAATGTGGGTCAAAGAGTATTGCTGCACAAATCCATGGACAGGAGAGAACATATGCAACGATTATCCAATTCCATAAGGAAACTTAATTATTCATTAATTGCGAGCATTTTAGCATTGTTAATAGGTATAATCTTAACGGCAAATGGAATTAGATTGCATATTTATGAGCCTAGACAGATGTATACGCCTGTTTTTGTTCAAAATAATTGTAAGTTAAGAATTATAAAAGGAAAAGCTATTTATCAAAGGGATGCTAAAAGACATCAATACAAAAATGATAATCTTGAAATAGGAGATTTTATAATAATTGATAAATTTTCAAAAGTTGAAATCATTGAGGATAACAATGTCATAAAGTCAATAGAAACTTATGAAGAGCCGCGTTATTATTTAATAAAAAAGTTATGCGATTGCGATTACCAAAAAAATACTATTAAGGATGACAAAAATTGAAAAAGTATATTTCAAAATTACTATTAATTATTTTGGGAATAATTTTAACAATGGGATTTTTGTTTCTATCTAGTTTAATTACAAATAAGGGCATTCATCAAATACTTAGAATAGATAATCGCAATTATAATATTGAAAAAATAGTTAAAGATCTTAATGATAATAAAATAGACTACTCTATTAGTATTAATATAGATAGAAAAGATCATGATAAAGTTTTTCAGATTATTGCCGAAAACAATATTAAACATTAAGGAAGCTCTGGGAAAGGGAAAGGGTCAAACCTGAATGGCACTAAGTTAAGGTTCATCTGATTTACAGATGGCTTCAAGGGTCAAACCTAGACATTAGACATTTCTAGAAAAATTTGCAGGCATTGATATGAAAAGATTTGAGCAAGGCTATTTTCGGGAACACATCACAGCAGGAAATGTCCTTGACCTCGTCTATAACGACCCCTCTGCCCCTCCAGACAATCGCGGGAACATCAAATCCATTATTGACGCTCTTGATAACTCTAAAAGCCAATACTTCAGCTATGACCTCAAAGACCAACTCATCTCCGCAAGTGGCGCTTATGGAAACTTTAGCTGGACATATGACGCTCTGGGCAACCGAATTCAACAAGTCAAGGACGGAATCGCAACCGATTATAGCTATCAAACCGGAACCAATAAGTTGAATCAAACCCAAACCATTGACCCTCCCTCAACA
>DTPJ01000068.1 GCA_011334435.1 Candidatus Poribacteria bacterium
CCCTCCATAACAATTGATAAGCAGAGACAGAGAGATTTCATAATAACGCAAGCACTAATATAACATCAGTTAAATAATATGTCAAGTTTAATAGGCTTTCAGCTATTATTAATCTAAGACGATCCAAGCAACAGTAAATGTCTCAATTTCTCCAAGATTGTTGATAATATTTACGCGAAGTGGAACTCTTTCAGATTTTGCATCACTATCAGCGGAAAGCACTAAATTACGCATCGCCATTCCCATTCTACTGACAGTTACCATATCGTCATTTAGTGACCCTTTCCACCCATCAGGCAGTTGCAATTCAATCTTGCATGTAAACTCCTGTAACGAAAAATTGTATATCTCAACTCCTACTCTCGTTGAATCCCCTTTTTTGATCTTATAGACTTCCTCTTTCTTATCTCTACTTTCTCTTGGAAAGCGAAGCCTGACAACTATCGGTGATACTTTATTTGGATCATAACGATTTATCTCAGGTTTTATCTTTGGATAATCTATTTTTAATTTATCTTTTAATGTATCCGCAGGCAATATCAGATATTTTACTGATGTCTCTGCCTCTAACTTATTGATGTTCACTTCCTCATCTACGCCCATAATATTAACTAATTTGCCGATTTCAGTATTAGCGTTAATCTTAATTGATTTTTTGCCTTCATCTGTCCAAAAAGCGATGGTGATCTCATTTTCGCTTCTCTTAAAAACATGAGCATAGATACCGGGAATATCCAGACTGCCAAGATATTCTGCTTTTCCAAGTGCATAAGTGCAAGCAGACATAGAGGAATACCCAGGAGTAGGCGTCAAATCCTGTCTTAGAAGTCCGAATAACATGAAATCATTTTCTCTATAATATGGTAGGATAAACCAAAAGTATCTATCTACACCAGCACTGAGCGATGTTATTATAGCTTTCGGCAAGAACTCCGCTACATCTCGTCCTTGATCAACATTATATTCAATCATATCATCTTGGCGTCTTATAGGTCTCCCTGCCTCTGTCAGCCATATTGGTTTTTTCTCAAGCCCATATTTTTTCATAATCTCTATATGGCTTAACGCTTTGTCAACATGCCTTTTCCAATCATCATATACATGATAATTATAGATGTCAAAGTAATTGCCGACATCATTTTGAAATATGGTATCTGCAAACTTCCCAGGAAGCATTGCGAAACTACAAATTAACACCAATAGATCAGGATCGGTAGATTTAAATCCTAAATACATAGCTTTGAGCATAGAAGCATAAGAATCGCCAAGTTCATCGCTAAAAACAGAAATATCGGGTTCGTTCCATACCTCCCAAGCGAGGACTTTGCCTTTGTAACGTTTCGCCATTTCAGCGCCAAAGTTGTAAATATCACGGAGATCATCGGGAAAAGAATGAGAGGATTTTATCTCCTGTGCCCATTCCGGTGTCGCGTGAAAGACTTGATAGACTTTAAGTCCGCTTTTCGTTTGAATATCCGCAGAGAGATCATATTTTGTATTTTCGGCAAATTTCCCTCTTGCAATTTCCAATTCTCCCCAGCTTATTCTATCACGCACCCAAACAATCCCGCTAAGATTTATCAATTTAGCGAGATCATCAAAACGTTCGGGCTTTACAAGCCAACTCATAGCGACATCGGAGGCAATTGCGGAATCGCTCATATCGGGTCTGTTTTCAGGAGAAGGCACTATTGCAAAGTGAATTTCCTTGGACTCATTTTCACCCTTAATTGTAAGCAGATAATATCCCTTTTGAAACTTGCCAAGATCAAGTTCTGATTTCCCAGCGTGAATTTTCCCTTTATATACATTTTTCCCATAGTAATCTACTATGGATAAATTGGCTTCTGAATCTGCATTTATGTCAAA
>DTPJ01000003.1 GCA_011334435.1 Candidatus Poribacteria bacterium
GCAAGTCAACCTTTATCTGTTTGGCGCGAAAAAGGCTGGATTCATCCCGATGATCCCAGGGGCTGGTTCCAATGGTATTGCCGATATTTTATGGGAAGAAGGCATGAGGACGATCTGAGGCAAATTATGAGATGGAAAGCAATGAAACGGCACATTGCCCAGATAAAAAACAACTGTATGCCCGGCGATTGGAATTGTCGAAAGAAACAAAGACAAGCGTTACTGCATTGGGCGTATGACAGTAGGAAAATTTGAAAAAGTTTATTTCAGGACGAGTCACTGCTTCACAATCCCGAAGGGTGAGGTCAGAAAAACTTGAAATTGTCCTTTCCATTTCTGCTTTTTGGTGATAGAGCAAAGGGAGGAATTTCTATCGACAAACCAATCGGTCACAAAATCAGTTCGGATTTTTCAAATACACATTGCAGGATAGGATTTATCAGAGTTGTAATATTTGACCAAATTAATTTCTAATATCCTAAAAAAGACAGGAGATAAAAATGTCAGAGGAACAAAAAGGCATATTCAAAAAATTTTTAAACGCAACTAAAGAAGTCATCTATGGCATGGCTTCACACGATACCGTCAGATACGCTCTTAAAACTCGCGCTAGTATGGAACATCTTTTTATATTAATCACAATGGGCGATTTACTTGGTGTTCCGATACTTCCACCTTACTATAGTTTAAGATTACTTCCTTACGTTGTTCCGCAGATTTCAACATGGAAACGACGGATGTTAAGAGAAAAAGATTTAACAGACGCATTAGCATAGGAAATTTTACTATTCATTCATAAATAATATCTATCAAATGATATTAGTTATGCTTTCTGCGAAGTAGATAGATAAAAAAAGGAGCACCAGCCAAAGCTGTTACTACACCGACAGGAATTTCTGATGGAGCGGTAACGGTTCTTGCTATAGTATCCGCAGTTACTAAGAATATTGCACCGACAAGTGCTGATGTTGGCATCAATATACGATGATCAGCACCTATAATCATACGGACAATATGAGGCACTATTAATCCAACAAAGCCGATGATCCCACATATAGCAACACAAGCACCTGTAATTAACGACGCAAGAACGAACGCTATTTTTTTAACTCGCTCAACTTCAACGCCAAGCTCTGTCGCAGTTTCTTCACCCATACTTAGCAGATTAAATGATTGCCCATAAAATAATAAGATAATTTCACCTAAAACCACTAACCCCAATGAAAATAATGTTAAATTTGTTTCCGATGGGGCAAGGTTGCCCATTGACCATAAAATAAATTTATATGCTTCATTTTCTCTTATTATGGAAACCAAAAACATTATAAGTGCAGAGAAAAAAGCATTCACTATTACCCCTGCTAATAATATTATATGTGTTGGCGTTTTCCCTCCAACTCGTGCTATGGTGTAAACTAAGAATATGCTTCCCAAAGAGCCGAGAAACGCAAATACAGGCAAAGTTGGAATTCCCTTGATGCTTCCGATTCCAAGTATTATTGCTATGACAGCACCGAGTGATCCACCGCTGGATACGCCCAATATATATGGCTCGGATAATGGATTCCGCAAAAGTGCCTGAAAAACTACCCCAGCAATCGCTAATCCACCACCAACAATAGCACCGATAGCAATTCTCGGCAATCGCCATTCCATTAACGCCAATTCTTGACTATCATCCCAATCTTTCTCAATACTGATAAATGGAAAACGATTAGCTACAATATGAATTATTTTAATAGGACTTATATCTGCAACGCCAATTCCACTTGATATAATTATCACGATTAAAAGCAATGCAAACAGTGAAATCAACCATAATAACCATTTTGTATTTCTATTTAAAGCCATATTTTCTCAATTCTAA
>DTPJ01000155.1 GCA_011334435.1 Candidatus Poribacteria bacterium
AAAAGCATATCCATCATATCCTAAATCATCAAGACGTAGATCGTCAAGGAAGATTCTTTCACCATTTTTCATCCATGATATTTTAGCAGAGATCGCTGTAAGTTCAGGTTCAATGAGACTTGAGAAAGATATTGGCGGATCATCAGTTTCTTTGCCTAAATATGGTAAAACTGCCTCTAATAAAGCTTTATAAAGTTTTCCGCTGTCAACCTGAATATGATATAATTTTCTATCGGTTACAACAGTAGCATAGAAAGGTAGATAACCCTCTTGTTTTCCGATGGATAGTATCCCTTTTTTCCCATCACGCCAGTAAACAGCAATTGTATATTGGACACCAGAACCGAGAAACTGCACGCTTTCTATGCCCTCTCCGCCGATCCCACTCAAAAGTGAGTAAGCATGTATGCCATAGTTGAATTTATCAACCGCACATCCAGCAAATATAGTATGAATTTCGCCTCTCTCTGATATGGGAATTGAAAACAAATCCCTGACTTCATAAGCAAATCTAAGAGAAGACCCGCCAGATATTCTAGCACCTTGATTTGCCCATTCTTTAAGTTTCAATGCATCTTTTAGATTACCTATCATGGGCTTATCAATAAGGACTGATTTTCCCGCTTTTATAAAAGGTTCAGCCCTTTGGATATGCAAATCCCAATTGCAGCTATGGATGATAGCGACGTCAACCACATTCGCCATATCGTCCAGAGAATCAAATACTTGTGGTATATTGTTTTTTTCGGTAAATTCTTTTGCATATCCCTTTGGATATACTGTTCCGCCATCATATACGCCAATAATCTCGTGACCGAGTTCACGCAATATAGGTATCCAGCTTTGCGGATGTGATGTGTCAAGATCGACGTGACCTATCTTTAAGCTGTTCATAAGTATAGCCTCCGTTTATATTCAAACAATAATCAGTAAGCATAAAAATTATAAACGATTTGATGATGTTCTATCAATAACTATTTTCTGGGGCATGAGTTTGGACATTTCTTAAAATCGCACAAAATAGGGATCAGTAATCAGTGATCAGTAATTGGCAGTGATTTATTCTTGTCCAGTATTTTGTGTTTATTTTCCGAGTATTCTGTGGCTAAATTATCCTTGCCTTGATTTTGAATTGCATTCCATCAGTAAAAATTTCTTGACATAGAAATCGCTATTTATTATAATATAATTATAGATAAAAGCAGTAAAAATGGCAATTTTTATTATGATGGAGGTGATTATAGCGGATAGATTAATATAAGTTATTTTTTTGATATTCTTTAAATTTTTGTTTATTTTAAGATTTATCGGGGGGGAGGAATATCATGAAAAAGTCATTAATAGTGTCTGTATGTTGACAACTATATGTTTTACATCATTAGCAATAGCAGGAGATTTAGCTCTATATACAGGACCAACCAATCCTGGCTGGATATCGGCTGCTTCATGTAGAAGGGAAGCAGATGATATAATTAAAGGAGTATCAAAAACTTTCAGTTCTATTGTTGACTTTGGAGACAAGAAAGAAGCAGACCTTGGAGAATGGGCAAAGAAACGAACAGGCGATAAGAAAGTTGATGTCATAGTTTTAGTAAGTGGAACAATGCCAAGTAGTTTGTATCCATTCCCAAATAAACAGCCAGATGGTTCTGTCGTTGAAAACTTCGTCAATGATGGGAATGTCCTAATCAATATTGCAGATTGGATCGCATACATGAGCTATGAGGGCGGAGTCCGAAGCCCTGATAACGGTGCAGCTGGTGCAGCAAACATCTTTAACATTCCGGGTTTATCTTTTGGCAGTAGAAACAATAATATGAAGGTTAATGCCAATGGTAAGAAATATCTTCCTTCGCTTAAA
>DTPJ01000078.1 GCA_011334435.1 Candidatus Poribacteria bacterium
AACACCAGCAAACTCACCAATAATTCAAGAGCTAGTTAAAGCCCTACGGGAACTGAGAGGCATCAAACAGAAAGTTGGAGGCATAGGTGGAGGAACAGTTGCAGCATCCTTCAGAAGGATAGGTATACACGCCGCAGTATGGTCCACAATAGATGATACAGCACACACACCCAACGAATATGCAAAAATAGAAAACATAATAAACGACGCAAAGGTCATGGCTTACCTAATGCTAAACTTATAAACTAAGAAGCATACATTTTCTCAACTTTCCATATTAAAAATTATCATCATGTATATCTTCATTGTTTATCTTAAAGTTTATGCTTTGAAAAATGTGAAATAGCGTACACTGGATGGTTCCGCATAAGACAGCTAACTTCCATGCAACATTTCACACATTACCACAATTAACGAAAAGCAACATTCTTCATTAACCTGCTAACCCCGATCAACATTAATCAATGCTTCAGCATTTATCCCTAAATCATGAATACAACAACTTAACATATTAATACTCATACGCCCACTCTAACCTTCTTCTCATCCATGAAGGGGCGAGTTTTTAGTAGGGTAAAGATTTTATAAAGTGTTTGAATGCTGAAATTATCTTCTCTTAATTGCATAGCCAATGAGCATTCCTACTAATAATAGAATAACCACTAAAACTATAACAACTAAAACTATTGTGGACATCCAAGCTTGTTTGTAAATTATCTGAATTTCTATGTTGGAGTTATTAACTGTTACAGTTCCTGAAGGGCTTGTGGCTATATATTCTATACCATTTACCGTTATAGGTGATTTGACGGAGTAGCTATACACACCATTAGGCATGGTGAAAGTTATTGTTCCGTTCATTGATGATTTTGTTATGTTACCCAATGTTACAGACCATAATGTCCCTAAAGGAAGACCAGACTCAGTGAAACTGACTGTATAATTCTGGATGGAGGTCGCGTTCAGAAAAATGTTGTAAGTACCCATAGGTTTCACATTAACAATCATGGTTTTCGTAATCCCATTAAGCAAATAAGAGAAAGTATAATTTCCAGGTTTTAGAAATACTCTAAAGTGGCCTTCATATGTATTGATGGGCTGCCCATTAATTGTTATGTTCAAATTATCAACATTAGTATATCCATTTATGGTTCCTGGTAAATTGTCAATTGAAAAATTAGGATAAACTAGTATTCCTTCACCATATGTAGAAATGTAAAGATTATTATTGCTAAACCATGCACTTGTAACCTCTCCACTTCGTAAATTATAGTTAATCGGAATCCAATTTCTGCCCTGATCTAGAGATACTAATATTCCTCTATCTACTGTTGCGCATATTAATGGATAGCCAGGGATATTTAGCCAGTACACTACAATGGGGATGCTAAAAAGTCCTCCTTTACAGTTGCTAAAAGATTTATCAAGAGCTTCAAAAGATTTCCCATAATCGTATGAGATATAAAGAGACCCTAATGGGAAAATGGTAGTTGCAGCTACTACTATACTTTTGTTGACAGGATTAATAGCAAACGATGTGACATAACCACTTATCCCTGCTGATCTTAGCCACGTTCCGTTCACATTGTAATATGCCCCATTAGTTGTTCCTACCAAAAACATATTTTGTTCAGGCATCGCTATTGTAGTAGCATCAGTAGGTGAATTTGGCCATAGACTCCACATTTTCCCGTATCCCGTCCCGTTATATATGCCTTGATCATAGGCAAAAAACACATTAGATTTGTTATAAGGATCTACGAGAAGTGCGGTTGGAGGAAGCAAATAAAATGGAGCACCTGGAACAACATTGTGAAATTCTAGACCGCCATTATCTGAAACACTAAGTCCTCCTGAC
>DTPJ01000801.1 GCA_011334435.1 Candidatus Poribacteria bacterium
GAACAATCGCATGATTTAAACTCCGTCCACATACATATAAAATCTTTATCGTGAAGATTCTTTTAGTCATCGCTAACAGAACAGATTCTGCTTAAATCATTCCTTTTGCTACATTATCCTTCCTTAACTGCTTTAACTTTTTTCGCATCTTTATTTTAATAAGAATTATTGTGGGTATAAGCAAAATAACTGTTACTGTTATCATAATCGGGATAAAGTAGGCGTTGATGAGGCTTTCATTTGGTGCTTCGTTGATCATATCTTCCAACTGATGATAAGCTTGTATGACATCTTCGACAGATTCTGCATAATCCCAGTTATAGAAGAGCCGAAGTGAATTGTTTAATCTACTCTTGATTAATTTTAGTGCTTCTTGGTCTTCCCATTTAGTTAGCAAATTGCTGGAATTGGAAAATAGTTCGGTAATTGCTTGGTAATATGCTGTGAAGCTCATTCTAGTTCTGGCATCTTTACAGAAGACACAGAATTTATCAGTGAGGGCTCTCATAGAGCAAGTGATTTTTGGATAGCCTAAATCAAAACGTGCAGAGTGATGTGAAAGGCTCACCCAATGACCAATTTCGTGTATGAGCTGATGTGTCAAAAGTATCGGACCACTTTCCCCCATGGCAGTGACTGTGCCATCTTGACATCCCAAGATTATAATGTTGTGCGGAAACCATGAAATGCTTGGACCAATTCCTGCAACACCGCTAATAGCTGTATCATTTCTTGATTGCAGAATTATCACGGGAATTATGGATTTGTCCTCTAAGCTTGTCAGGTTAAAGTAATATTTCACATGCTCAAATAAATACTGGCTAATTGGATCATATTCGCCAGAGTCTTTCCAAACATCCCATATAACATTCCGATTAGCTAAAATGGAGAATTCACTTCCGTTTGCCAGTAAAAATGAGTAGTTTAAAGGCTTAGACAATTCTATTGTGCGATTTTCGAAAAGAGTGTTCAAATCTACATCAATAGGTCTGGTTTGCACGGTTATGTTCCACTCAGTCCACGGCATCAAATCCTCAAAAGCTTGCTCAATTTGTTCAAGGGGCAACTGATCACCTGTTCCGTTTAGCCACAAAATTTTCACTACATAATTTTCGTATTTCTGCATATCAGCTGCAATCATTCGTGAATCTAATGATCCCAATAAATTAACAAATATATCAACAAGACCATTGTTGAATAATCTGATGGCGGTGTCCATAGTTTTTGTCGGAGTCCTCTCTATTACATCGCTTAAGTCAAAGTATAATGCTCTTCGCATTCCTCCAAAATAAGGAGGAAACGCCCAGTATCTGGATGGGGTTTCCATCGAAAAAGTCTGTTCTACCAAGAAAAAGGTCCGGTCTCTCTTGAACATAAAACCATGAATGGCTAACTCCGCCGTCGGGGATCAACATGAATACAATCAAGTATCCACGCTCTGGAACAGTTGAATACTCAAGTTTGGACAACAAATCATCCAGAAGAGTTACTTAATCGGCGTAACAGAACGTTCATACTATCACAAGAGGGACTAAATTTTGCTCATTGACTTTTTGTATAAAAGCTTCTGAAAAAGGTTTAACTGAAAACCAAGGAAAGAATCCCCGAAAGTTGCAGATCTTGAATTTAAATCCACATTCAAACCTAAACCTACACCTTTCAACGAGTTTCCCAGATTTTTCAGAGCATTTTGGAATCTTGACCTATTTGAAAAAACCACTCTTCTGTTAATCGCTGTTAACAGAAAAAAGAGGGGGTTTTGCGTGAGGTTTAAGGCTTACTTGTATGAAAATCGGTATGCGCAATTGCGGCATAGATACCTTTGAACTTCTCCGTGGCGCGTGTATCTGACAC
>DTPJ01000165.1 GCA_011334435.1 Candidatus Poribacteria bacterium
ACAACTCTGCCTTTTTTATATGTTTTACTTAATATTTGACCCGTTAGTGTTGAAGTTGTTGATTTCCCTTTGGTGCCTGTAATAGCTATTATCGGTGATTTGCAAAATCTGTATGCAAGCTCAATCTCACCGATTATTTCAACTGATCTCTTTCTTAATGTCTGAAGTATTGGAATATTAAAAGGCACACCAGGGCTTATGACAACAAGATCAGCACCGTCAAAGATGTTTTCTGGATGACCGCCTAAATGAAAATCAATTTTTGGGCATTCACTTCTCAATTTTTCTACGGAATCTCTCAACTCATCTTCGGATTTTTGATCGGTTATCAGGACGTTTGCACCAAGATCAGTCAAGAGCTTCGCGGATGCTATACCGCTTCTTGCAAGTCCGATTACAACTACATATTTATTTTTGAGTATCTCTCTTTGATCCATTTTCTTTATTAGGCGAAAAATAATCCCTTACCTTATCTTCAATGTGCTTAATGCGATCAACAGAAGTATCGCTGATATAATCCAGAACCTAACAACGATTTTACTTTCAGACCATCCGATAAGTTCAAAATGATGGTGTATTGGAGTCCTTTTAAATACTCGCTTGCCTCTGGTTTTAAATGATACAACTTGAATGATAACAGATAAAACTTCAGCTACAAATATGCCACCTATTATAACAAGAAGAAGTTCATGTTTGGTAAAAACTGCAACAGAACCTAATGATCCCCCGATAGCTAATGCCCCTGTATCTCCCATAAATACTTTTGCAGGATAACAGTTATACCAAAGAAACCCAAGAGAAGCACCGCTTAACGCTGCACAAAAGACCGTCAATTCTCCGCTTTGGGGAATATGGACGATGCCAAGATACCTGCTTATATCTGCATGGCTTGTGACATAAGAAAGTGCTGTATAAGCAACCGCCACAAACGCAGTGCAACCAATAGCAAGCCCGTCTAATCCATCAGTGAGATTAACCGCATTAGTTGACCCAACTATAACTAATATCGCAAAGGGTATGAAAAGCCATCCAAGCTCTATTCTCACATTTTTAAAGAAAGGCAAAAGCAATGTTGTATTCGTCGTTATGCCATCTGTTGGCGCATCTGCAAATTGGTAAATATAAAAGGCGATGAAAAATGCCCCTAATGATTCAAGAGTTAATCTTTGCCAAACTCTTACACCGCGAGGACTACGGGTTATCTTAAAATAATCGTCTATAAACCCTATTCCGCCAAACCATATAGACGAGAATACAGCTATCCAAACAAGCGGATTATCCAGTCTAGCCCAAAGCAAAGTTGACAGAAGTAACGCTGATAGGATCAATAGACCACCCATCGTCGGTGTGCCAGCTTTATGATTATGTGTGTCCTGAACTTCCCACCGGATCGCTTGACCAAATTTGAGGATTTGTAGTCTCTTAATCACAAAGGGTCCTAATATGAAACATATCAAAAGTGCAGTTACCGCAGCATATATTGAACGAAAGGTGATATATTTGAAAACGTTAAAAGGCGAAAAAAATTCAATTAATTTTTCAAAAAAAAGATAATAAAACATAGCAGGTGTTCCCTTTGTCGTTGAGACCCTTCACTTCGTTCAGGGCGACATACAGGATTGTCGTTTTGAGTGAAGCAAAAAATCTCAAGAAAGACCCCCTCACTTCATCAGAGATCCTTCACTTCGTTTAGTGTGACATATAAAACAAGTAGTGTGACATATAAAACAAGGTGATGTATAAAATGTCATTTTGAGCGAAGCGAAAAATCTCAATCTGTCAACTATTGGTTTTTTTGAAGAGACTTAACTATCTCCTCCATTTTCATCCCCCTAGACCCTTTGATTAAAACAA
>DTPJ01000878.1 GCA_011334435.1 Candidatus Poribacteria bacterium
TGCCAAGATAAGATCGGATCTCTCCCGGATCGCCTTTTGGCACTAATTGCCATATCTCATCAAGAACTGTGTTATTCTTATTAAGCCCAGATAATTCCTGATCGTAATATCCAATCCTAAGATTATATCCAAGCCTGACAGTCCCTGTCGTCGGTTTTTCTTGACCCATTATTATACGTAGCAAAGTCGTTTTTCCAACACCATTAGGACCTATTATTCCAAGTCTATCTTTACGATATAAATCCATAGTAAGATCATGGAAAAGTGTTTTATTATCATAAATCTTGCTTACATTTCTTAATTGAAGGACATCATCTCCGCCTCTAACATCAGTTGTGAAGCTAAGTTTTATTTTTTTATCATCGCCTTGTGGCTTTTCTATTATCTCCATTCGCTCTAATAATTTCAGTCTTCCTTGTGCTTCTTTGCTTCTCTGCCCTGCATGATAACGTCGGTAAAAATCTAAATTATGCTCTATCTCCTCTTGTTGTCGTTCGTATTCTCTCTGCTGGACAAGGAGTTCTCGCTCCCTTAGAAAGAGATATTTTGTATAATTGCCATTATATTCTCTAAGTTTGTTATTACGTAATTCTGCTATTTTAGTGACGACTTTATCAAGAAAGTATCTATCATGTGATACTACTACAACCGCTCCATGATATTCAGTTTTGATGAATTCTTCCAGCCATTCAGTAGCTTCAAGGTCAAGATGGTTTGTCGGTTCGTCAAGCAATAAAAGGTCGGGTTCTTCTAACAATAGTTTAGCAATCGCAGCACGCCCTTTTTGTCCTCCGCTAAGCAACCTAACTGGCAAGTTAAAATCACTTACTCTAAACCCCATGCCAGCAAGGACGCTATCTATCCTATGTTCGTAATCATATCCGCCGTGAGCCTCATATTTTTCTTGGACTCTTGCATATTGATCTAATATCTCTGCCTGTTCCTCGTCATCTTCTACTTCTGACATCTTTTGTGTCAAGTATTCCATTTGCTTTTCCATCTCTTGTATATGCTCAAAAGCGGATTCTCTTATAGCATCTCTCAATTTGAGTTCAGAGATAAAGTCAGGCTCTTGCTTTAGATACCCGATCCTCGCCCGTTTGGCACGTTCGCATAACCCTCTGAAATCCTTTATTTCACCAACTATTATCTTAAAAAGCGTAGTCTTTCCAGAGCCGTTATTTCCGATTAAACCGACCCTATCATCAGCGGAAATTCGCCAATTTATGTTATCAAGGACAAGATCCGCTCCGTAATACTTTGTCAAATTCTCCATTCTAACTAATGACATCAGTTACACCTTTATTATTCCATTTGAAGCAATGCTTTAACATCAACGTTAAATCTAACACCGACGGCAAAATTAGGTTTACAATCTAATTCATATTCTTTTTCATCTGTTTTGAATGTAAGATCGCTTTTCGGCGAATATCTAAATCCAATTGACACTAATGCGGCAGGATTTAGCTCTCTACCGACTTCAATTATCACATTTTGTCTTGTATTTGAAAACCTGCCATTTAGGACTTTATCTTCGGAAAGCCCAAATGCAAGAGCTGATATTTCAACAGGAATTTCAAGATAAGGCGAGTTAATAAACCTTAATGAGATATTTGTTTTCTCTATTGGTTTTAATTTCAAAGCTATTTCCCCTTTTTGGGATATAGAAAAACGAGCTTCTGTTCTGATCTTATCGCCAATTTTTAAGGAGACACCGGAGTAAGGAAACCCCAATAACAATAAAAAATTGTCTGATGGATGCCAGTTTATCATGCTTATAGGTATAAGATAAAGCATATCATCTAATTCAATTGCAAAATCGGTTTCCTCTGTCTCATAAAAGTATCTTTCCA
>DTPJ01000595.1 GCA_011334435.1 Candidatus Poribacteria bacterium
AAGCTCGGTGAAAAATGGATATGGGATAATCCTGCAAAGGATAGTTCCTATGATCTTAAAGAAAAGCCGGGCTGGCTAAAAATTACCTGTGCTCCGGGCGACCATGATATATGGGACGTTCGCAGTGGAGGTCCTGCGGTTTTATTAGAAGCTCCGAATAATTATACATTTGAGACACACTATATAACAACAATTAAGGATAACTGTTCCGTTGGATTGGTGTTCCTTAATGAGGACGCGTTAGGAAATGCTAATTCACCAGGTCCTTGGTGTGCTTTATTTACTCAGCCCGGTAATCAGTTATTCTGGCAACATGCGGTCGGTGTTGATAAAATGCAAGCGAATGTCGCTAATGGAAATGACGCTTATATAAAAGTAGAGAAAACAGATAAAAATTGGAAATTTTATTATAAAGAAAAAGCAGATGGTAAATGGACGCTCATTATAGATGATAATTATGACATTGGCAAAAAGCATTACGCTGGCTTGATGGTCAAAAATTGGAACCCAGGTCCTGAAATTACTGGTTATTATGATTATGTTGAAACTTCATGGGCATTCGCTTCCGCTGTTGAACCTTATGAAAAACTTACGACAATGTGGGGTCATATTAAACAGAAATAATGATTACATTACGATCATTTCTGATAGGCATAATCTGTGTTGTCGCTATTTGTGCGGTGACGCCTTACAGTAATCATTATGTTGATGGTGCTTATTTATCAAGTAATCATCTTCCGTTAGGTCCTCTTTTTATTATAACCATACTCGTTTTTGTTGTTAATTCAATACTGATTCGCATATCTCCAAAGGCTATTTTAAGCCAAACGGAGCTTGTGACGATATGGTCTATGATGGTATTGGCTGTCTCAATACCATCAAAATCATTTGCAGAATATCTTCTGCCTGATCTTGTTGCCCCCTATTATCTCGCTACCGCTGAAAATGAATGGCAAGACCTATTCCATCAATATATCCCTTCATGGCTTGTGCCTAATGATAACAAAGCGATATTCTATTTTTATCGTGGCTCACCAGTTAAAAATATCCCTTGGAGAGCATGGGAAAAACCTCTTTTAGCTTGGTCAATCTATGCACTTGGGCTTTATGGCATGATGTATTGTCTGAGCGTTATTTTAAGAAAACAATGGATAGAGCATGAAAAATTGACTTTTCCTTTGGTCAAATTGCCTTCTGAAATAATGAAAAATCCAGAAGGAAGGTCAGCGTTAAACTCTTTCTTAAAAAATCACGGTTTATGGATAGGTTTTGCTATATCTTCACTAATTCACATATTTAATGGTTTTAATGCAAATTTCCCGCATGTCCCAAGAATTCCTATGCAATTTTCATTAGACCCTTTGCTTACAGAAAAGCCTTGGAACGCTATCTTGCCATTGCCGATAACTATTCAGCCTTCTGTTATTGGTGTCTCGTATTTATTGACATTACGTGTATCGTTTAGCGTATGGTTTTTTTATCTTTTTTATAAATTTGAGTGTTTTATCGCAGAATTATTTGGCTTTCATACACCTAATTCCCCCGGAGAGTTCGGCTTTACGAAAAGTTTCGCGTCGCATCAGGAGATGGGGGCATTTGTTGTTGTGACTATATTCTTGCTTTGGAAAGCCAAAGGTCACTTAAAAGAGATAACTAAAAGCATATTTTCAAAGATGAACAACCCAGATGAACCCTTATCGTATCGTTGGGCATTAATTGGATTAGTATTTTCAATTGTATTACAGGTCATATTGTCACAATTTATGGGCATGACATTTGGGATAGCGGTCTTCATTGCATTAGCCTTTGGTGTAATGTCGCTTATATTTACTTGGCAGGTATCAAGTGCG
>DTPJ01000394.1 GCA_011334435.1 Candidatus Poribacteria bacterium
AGAAATCGTAAGGTTTGAACATTTATAGCCTCCTTTTAATTTTTTAATTTACAGACTTTTTAGAATAAGTATAAGTGTTTAATAGAAAAAAATTTTGTAAGCATTTCAAAATGCCTTGATTAGACCTGTTTAATCTTCTGGGAAAAGCGGTAAGTGTCCTAATGAAAGGACGTCTTCTCTTTTATCTCCCTCTGTGAATATGGCGATCTTGGCTATTATTTCGCCGTTGATCTTTTGCACGAGGTCTTCCATAGCTAAAATAGTGCTTCCCGTGCTGATCACGTCATCAACAATTACAATCTTCTTTCCCTCTAACTTAGGCAAATCCCTTTTATCTAACCAATACATTTGAGGCTTTCCAGTGGTAATGGATTTTACATCCGCAGATATAGGGTCAAGCATCCATTGTTTTTTGTCTTTTCTCGGAACGACATAAGGCAGACCCGTGATAGCAGAGACCTCATAAGCCAAAGGGATTGCCTTGCCTTCTGGATGTAAGATTACCTCTGCGGTTTTTGGTATCAACTCGCTAATTTTTGGTGCAACTGCTTTAACAATCTCGGTATCTCCTAATATATTGAATAATGCTACTTTTAATTTTGGTGCAACTCTAACAAGTGGTAGATTTCTTTTTATACCGCAGAGTTCCACAGTATAGAAGTCTTCTTTAATATCCATATATGTTTCTCCTCTTATGCTGTAAATTTTGCAACAAGTTCAGACACTTTATCAAACTCGGGTTTCAGTGCTGGATAAAGCGAACGATAAATTTTATAGTATTCGTCGTATATCTTTTTATTATCAGGAATAGGACGGGTTAGTGAAGTTATCGCTATAACAGAATCAGTTGCTTGCTCAATACTATCATAGATTCCCGCACCTACACCAGCAAGTATAGCGGCGCCAAAAGCAGGACCTTCAGCGATATTTATAGTCACAACTTCCGCATTATAAATATCAGCTTGCATCTGTCTCCAAAGAGGACTTCTCGCGCCCCCGCCTGTTGCTCTGATCTGTCCAACATTAAGCCCAAGATTTTTGATTATTTCAAGCGAATCTCTCATTCCATAAGTGACGCCTTCCATGACAGCCCTGATCAGATGCTCTTTTTTATGTCTAAGAGTCAATCCGAAAAATACCGCTTTTGCATTAGCATCGCCATGAGGTGTCCTCTCACCCATAAGGTAAGGCAAAAATATTAATCCTTCGGAGCCCGGTTCTACATGCGAAGCGGATTTTGTTAGGATTTCATAAGGGTCAACGCCTTTTTGTTTTGCCTGTTCAACTTCCTTATCGCCTAAGTTATCCCTAAACCATCTAAAAGCCCCACCAGCTGAAAGCATAACGCCCATGATATACCATTTATTTGGGACACAATGGCAAAATGTATGAGCGCGAAGGCTTGGGTCAACCTCTGGAGTGTCAGTTGGGGTTAGCATAGTTCCCGAAGTCCCGATACTTGCAGATGTGCGACCTGTGACGACTATGCCGTTGCCAACAGCTGTGCATGCGTTATCTGCCCCTCCGCCAACGACAGGTATTCCCGCCTTAAGCCCCGTCATCTCTGCGACTTTTGGAGTGATTCTTCCGCATATATCTATTGACTCAAAGCATGGAGGCATTAGATCAGATGAAACTCCAATTCTGTCAAGGACTTCTTGTGACCATTTTCTATTTCGGACATCAAACAATATCGTTCCCGCAGCATCGGACACTTCTGTTGCTATCTCACCAGTAAGCCTGAATCTGACATAATCTTTTGGAAGCATAAATTTATATGCTTTTTCATAGACTTCTGGCTCATTATCCCTAACCCAAATTAGTTTTGGTGC
>DTPJ01000816.1 GCA_011334435.1 Candidatus Poribacteria bacterium
GAAACTGTGGATATTTCGTTCCCAGTAAAAGACTGTCAAGTCGCAGGCAAAACAAGCGGGACGTTCTTGCTTGAACCTATTAGCCCCGCAGAGCAAGATGTAACAATAAAAGTCATAGAAGCTAAAAGCAAAAAGAAAGTAGCTGTCAAACTCCATATTCACGGCGAAGCAGGAGAATATCTGCCCCCGATGGATCGCCATCGTATCCCTAATCCGTTTTGGTTTGAGGATTACGCCCCTGAATTTTTAGCAGGTGGGATTCACTTATGCACTTATATTGATGGTGAAACAAGGGTAAAATTGCCACTTGGCAACGTTTATATTGAAGTATCAAAAGGCTTTGAGATAAAGCCGATACGACTAAAGAGACTTATAACTCCTGACACTAACGAAATAGTGATTGAGATAGAGCATGTCCTTCCATGGCGAGAAAATGGTTGGGTCTCCGCTGATACTCATGTCCACTTTCTCTCTCCGCAGACCGCACTTCTTGAAGGTGCTGGTGAAGGTGTCAACATAGTCAACCTATTAGCAAGCCAATGTGGCGAACTCTTTACAAACGTCGGAGATTTTGATGGAAAAACCACTTTTGGAAGCAAAGAGGCAGGAGGAGATGGCGAATATCTTGTCCGCGTCGGGACAGAGAACCGACAGCAAATACTCGGTCACATCTCATTGATCGGCTATAACGATAGGATTATAACACCATTGACAACTGGCGGACCTGATGAATCCGCTCTCGGCGATGCAGTTGAAGTTACGCTTTCACAATGGGCTGAACAATGTAAAGCACAAGGTGGGATCGTGGTTTTGCCACATTTCCCAAATCCTCGCTGTGAAAATGCAGCTGCAATAGTGCTTGATCGCATAGATGCGGTTGAAATGACATCTTGGGGCGATCTATACTCAGGCATAAATCCATATTCTCTGTCAGATTGGTATCGCTATCTTAATTGCGGATATTTCGTCGCAGCTGTCGGTGGAACGGATAAAATGAGTGCTACAACCGCTGTCGGAACAATCAGAACCTATGCACAAATTGAAGACTGCGTTTTCACTTATGAAGCATGGAAAGAAGCTGTTAGGAAGGGAAGAACTTTTGCAACTTATGGTCCTTTAATAGAATTTTGGGTGGACGGAAAACCCATAGGTAGCAGATTTGAACTTTCCGCAACTGGTGGCACTTTGGACGTCCAGTGGCATGTCGCAACCGTTACCGTGCCATTTACCAAAGTTGAGTTGGTCGTCAATGGCGAGACAAGGGAAGTTGTTAGCATATCTCCCGATCAAACTGACGCTACTGGTTCTTTTTCTGTCAAGGTTGATAAAAGCAGTTGGTTGGCACTGAGGGTTCGCGGTCACTATCCCGATAAACGAGAGGCGATATTGGCACATAGCAGTCCAGTTATGGTAAAAGTTGAGGGAACAGAATTTTTCGCTGCTGCTGACGCTATAACAATACTTGAACAGATAGAAGGTGCTATGGCTTTCATAGACACAATCGCAACCAAAGCACAGGCGAAAGCTTACAAAGCTGTAAAAATTGTTTTAACCTCTGCACATAGAGAGATACATAACCGCATGCATAAGGTCGGCATCTATCATGATCATACGATAGAGCATGAAGATCATAAGCATTGAAAAATATAACTGGGAAAAAAATTCCCTTTTATCCTACCAAAATTCCCATATTGGCTCTATATATCAGTCAAAAAATCGTTAAACCGATATGGGAATTCTCAATATAACCCTTATTGGATAAGCTTTCACAATATCTCTCCATATTTGGCATTATTCATTGGCATATTAATTGCTCTCCTCAAAATTTAA
>DTPJ01000352.1 GCA_011334435.1 Candidatus Poribacteria bacterium
ATTAATTATTGTTTTTTCACCAAAAAGATTTTTAACCCCTAATAAGATTGAACATATATGGCATACGAAGCGGAACTTAAAATCAAAGAGATAATCCAAAGAACTCATAATGTCAAAAGCTTTCGTTTAGAACTTAATGATGACGCGGACTTTAAGCCCGGTCAATATATGATTGTGACAATTACGACTGATGGAAAAGACATTAGCAGATACCTCTCAATATCAAACTCCCCTACCGAAAAAGGCTATATGGAATTTACTAAAAAGCTGACTAATAGCGATTTTTCTCAGAGGTTAAATCAACTCAACATCGGAGATATAGTAAAGATAAGATATGCTTTCGGCAGATTTACATTTAACGGAGAGTATGACAAAATCGCCTTTCTTTCTGGCGGTATTGGAATAACTCCCATAAGAAGCATCACAAAATACGTCGTTGATAAAAATCTCGGAACGGATATGATATTGTTATATGGTAATCAATGTATTGATGATATTGCCTTTTTTGATGACCTTGACCAGATGCAAAGAGAATATCCAAAATTTAAGGTCGTTCATGTGCTTTGCGATACCACTAATTGTAGCCTGCCTGTAAAAGTAGGGTTTATCACAAAGGAAATAGTTTTAGAAACTATCCCTGATTATGCAGAGAGACGATTCTTCATTTGTGGTCCGCCAGCTATGGTTGATGCTATGAAAAAAATACTTATAGAGGGTCTTGGAATGGATAGGGAATATATAATAGAGGAGAATTTCAAAGGCTATTAGATATGAGTTTATGGGAGATAATTATACTTGCTGTTGTTTTAGGGATTGACGCTGCTTCTGTTGCACTTGCAATCGGTGCTTGTGGATGCAGTTTTAAGCAAGGATGCCGATTAAGCCTTTCCTTTGGTTCTTTCCAGTTTATTATGCCGATTATCGGTTGGTTTCTTGGCAAAAATGTCGTTTCATTGATACAAAAATTTGATCATTGGGTAGCATTTAGTCTGCTGTTGATAATCGGTGCAAAGATGCTCTATGAAGCCTTTAAGCATGATGATGAAGACGCTCCAAAATGTGATAGGACAACAGGTTGGAATCTTTTTGCTCTATCCATAGCCACAAGTATTGATGCTCTTGGTGCTGGATTAATTATGGGCATTAAAAACGTGGGATTCCTTTATCCAAGCTCTGTAATCGGCGTAACCGCTGCTGTAATGACCTTTGTCGGTGTTAAGTTGGGCAATGTTTTATCGTCAGTTGTCGGCAAACGTATGGAAGCAGTAGGCGGAATTGTCTTAATAGGTCTTGGCATAAAAATGCTTCTTACCGCATAATTATAATAATCTTTCTTGAAAGACTGCTATTATGAGATTCGGTCAACATGTAGGCGTTGGCATAGCTACATATTTCATCGCAATTGTCCCTGTATGTGCATGGATAATATATAGACAGGGATTGCCTTTCTCGCAATTATGGGAAAACCTACCAAGTATATTCTTGCAGTATTGGTGGGAAATAACAATCTGCTTTTTTTTGTGCGTAATTGGTGCGATGATGCCCGACGTTGACATCAAAAGCAGATCACAGATGATAGTCTATGCCCTGCTTTTTGCAATTGATATTGTGCTTATAGTGCTTAAATATTACAGGGCATCGGCGATAATGGGCTGTATCGCTATGTTGCCTATGCTGACGAAACATAGAGAGCAATTCCATTCATATATCGCCGCTTTTGTAATTCCCGCGCCATTCTTGTTTATCCCGATTTTATTTGGAGTGGAACTGGAATTTAAAAATCTTGGTATATCCTATTACGTCTCTGTTTTAGCAGGATACCTTAGTCA
>DTPJ01000505.1 GCA_011334435.1 Candidatus Poribacteria bacterium
AGAGATGGATGATAGTTGGATCGTGACTAGCGAAACTGGATATGCAGTGATGGCTGTAGAGGAAACACAACTCATGGCAGTAATAATTAAGGCGATTTGTGAGATGAAACGAAGGAAAATTTAGTGAAGGAAATAAATGGTGATCTAATTTTCCAAAGATTATATCTGCAAGCAAGTATTCCTACCTAAAAACCCTTTATAAATTTCTATACCCATTTAAAAATCTGATGTTCAAATGTGACTTGGACAATTCATTATTCAATTGGATTATATAGGAAAATTCCTCTAAACATCCCTTTATAAAGGGGAGACTTTAATGATCTTTTCCAAAGGGAATGTTACTGTCATTCCTGCCCCGGCTTTCGCTATGGTAAACTGCAACAGGAACCCATTCTTGGTTAGCTAACAATATTTTTTAATTCAAAATTGTCCAAAGTTTAGTAAAAAGACAGGAATTTTTGAAAATGTTCAGGCAGACTCCTTCAACTTTTAACCTTTAACTTTTAACCTTACTTATTTTAGGAAATATCCGAACTAATGTCCTAAGCTCAGATAAAACTAGGGTATCATCAGAAATAGCCGTTGAATATCTATCAGTCATCATGTATTATATTATCGCTAAACTTTGAGTAATTATGAATTGAAAAAACATATAATTGACTGAATTAATTTCATAGAATAAGTCAGAAGGAGGTTGATATGCCGAAAAGAATTTTTGACGAAAAAGAGTTAGAATTATTGAAAGAAGTCCTCGCATCTGGAAATTTGTCAGCGTTAGGCGGTGGAATGACGCCAAGATTTGAGGCTGAATTTGCCAAAGCGATGGATGCAAAATTTGCGGTTGCGATGAATTGTGCCATGTCTGTTTTACATACTGGCGTTATAGTATCAGGGGCAGGCGCTGGTGATGAGGTTATCTGTGACCCGATCTTTGTATTTGGTGCTGTCGCAACTATGTATAATAACGCTGTTCCTGTCTTCGTTGATGTTGATCCGATTACGATGAATATGAACCCTGATCTTATAGAAGAAAAGATCACAGATCGGACAAAAGCGATCATTGTTACACATGCTTGGGGTCTGCCAGCGAAGATGGATAAAATCGTTGAGATCGCACATAAGCATAATCTCTTTGTCATTGAAGATTGCGCCCATGCCCTGTTTGCCAAATATAAGGGGAAATATGCTGGCACTTGGGGTGACATCGGTTCATTTAGTTTTCAGATGTCAAAACAGATGGGACTTGGTGATGGTGGAATGGCTGTCACAAATGATGAAAAAATTGCCAAAGACCTTGATCTTAACGCTGGCGCTCCGACATTTGCGAGTGTAGCTTATGGCTTGCACTGGAACTATCGTATGCCTGAGCAAACTTCCGCTATCGGCATAGCACAACTTGAAAAGGCGAAGACCTATGTCAAAGAATTAGTTGAAGTAGCATCTTTATATGATGATGCTGTTAAAGGTTGTCAATGGATAGCTTTGCAGAAAGATGAAGACGCAGAACATACTTATCATTTTTGGGGGGCGACTTTTTGGGGCGAAAAATATGGAATTTCTATGGACGATTTTACAAAAGCCTTAAATGAGGAAAACTGCTCGCTATTTATCGGATATACTAATATGCCCGCGTATCGTCATCCGCTTATCGCACAACGTATGGGTTACGGCAGAGGTTGTCCTTTGGATTGTCCACATTATAAGGGAACGGGCAATCAATATCCAGATGGACTTTGTCCTAACGCTGAGGATCTGTTCCATAGAATGCTTTTAGTCTATACATTTTCAGACAAGGAATATCATAAACGTAATTCAGAAGCTCTAAACAA
>DTPJ01000391.1 GCA_011334435.1 Candidatus Poribacteria bacterium
TCTAATATAATCTTTAACTTTTCTTCTTCAACAGGTTTATCTTTATAGCCCCTAATGCTTCTCCTTAGCTTAATAGCTTCCATTACGTCCATAAATTACCCCCTTTTTCTGTAAAACAGATCAAATCACTGATTACTGATCACTGATTACTGATTACTGATCATTATTACAAAGCTTTCCTGTTTGCTGATAATTAATAAGTATATCTTTTGCCTTTTTTAGAGCGATCGCCCTATGGCTGATTTGATTTTTTATCTCTGGTCCAAGTTCGGCAAAAGTTTTGTTATAATTGGGGACAATAAATATTGGATCATAACCAAAACCATGTCCTCCCTTGGATTCATAAGCTATTTTTCCTTCACAAACGCCAGTGACTATTTTCAAGAGATCATCCTTCGCGATTGCGACAGCACATTTAAACCGAGCTTTTCTATTATCCTTTGGGGCTTTTTCCATAAGAGCAAGCACTTTTTTATTTCGGTCTTCATCACTTGCATTATCGCCTGCAAATCTTGCAGAGTAAACTCCGGGCTTTCCATTCAAAAAGTCTATTTCAAGACCAGAATCATCTGCTAATGTGAGTTTTTTTGTTGCATTAGATATTTGGAGGGCTTTTTTGCTCGCATTGCCTTCAAATGTATCCATATCTTCAATGACTTCTGGAATGTCAGGAACATCGTCAAGAGACAAAATGTTAAAATCAAGATCGGATAGCAATACTCTAATTTCATTTAATTTTTTCTTATTTCTTGTCGCTACAACAAGGTCTTCTTTCATCTCTGATCAGCCTTCATATTTCAAGATAATTCTGCTACCATCTCGCCATTGGTGATCATCTTTTTTTGGAGGGAGATCAATTGCTGTATGCCTTTGGAAGCCAGATCAATCAGTTGATTCGCATCATCTCTTGAGAATGGCACTGATTCTGCGGTTCCCTGTATTTCTACAAATTTTCCTTTATCGGTCATTATTATATTCATGTCAACTTCTGCGTTAGAATCTTCATCATAACAAAGGTCAAGCAATTTTTCGCCATTCACTATTCCAACACTGGTCGCTGCGACATAGTCAGTTATCGGCATCTCTTTGACCATTTTTTTATTCAAAAGATATGAGCATGCGTCCCATAAAGCTATAAATGAGCCAGTGATTGATGATGTCCTCGTTCCGCCATCTGCCTGAATTACATCGCAATCAATCCAAATTGTGCGTTCACCGAGAAGTTTAAGATCAACAGCAGCACGCATAGAACGTCCTATAAGCCTTTGAATTTCCTGTGTGCGACCACCTATTTTGCCCCGAGAGACTTCCCTTTGGTTTCTTGTGCCAGTTGATCGGGGGATCATTGAGTATTCAGCAGTGATCCAGCCTGTGACACCTTTTTGTGGGTTATCTTCCATAAATTTTGGCGGTTTATCCTCAATTGACGCTGTGCAGATAACTTTTGTTTCGCCAACTTCAATTAAGACCGATCCCTCAGCATGTTTTATATAGTTTCTTGTTATCTTTACAGGTCTTAATTGGTCATTTTTTCTGCCATCAACTCTTGACATAGTCAACTCCTGAAACTTTAATCCTATACTAAGGTCTTTGATCTTCAATTTTGCTCCTTCTTTTTATCTCTCATCGCTTTAATTTTTAGTGGGAGTCCCCAAAGCTCTATGAATCCTTTGGCAGACGAATGGTCAAACATATCGCCAACATCATAGGTCGCCATAGCCTGATCGTATAGAGATAATGGAGATTTTACTCCAACTACTGTGCAATTTCCTTTATAAAGTTTCACTCTTACAGTGCCAGTTACGTTCTTTTCAATTACATTAA
>DTPJ01000105.1 GCA_011334435.1 Candidatus Poribacteria bacterium
CTAAAATTTGAATTACACTCTTTCTGCTCAGTCCAATTCAAATTTTAGGTAAAAGGTTATCAGCCACAGAAACACAAGAAAAAGTGATCAGTAATCAGTGATCAGTAATTGGCGGTGATTTATTCTTGTTCAGTATTTTGTATTCAGTGTTTATTTTTCGAGTTATTCTGTGGCTAAATTATCTAACTGACTGAGAATTCTGAAAATGCGCTAAATTCAACTATCATAAGAATTAAAAAGGTATAGAGAAATGAAATAGCTCTTGGGTTTGTCGGGTGTATTTTTACGAGGTATAAAAAAACTGAGGGTGAATCAGGTTCACAAATCACTTGACATATAACCTTTAAGGGTGTATTATAAAATTAGGGCGATTAAAATTAATAGATGTTTAAAATATTGGAGGTCAAAATGAAATATTGTTGGACTTTTTATATTATATTATTAATGATAGCATCAACTGCATATTCTGCCACTGTTTTTGTTGACCCTAATTCTCAGACAAGTCCTGCGGTAGGAAAAACGCTTTCTATTAGCATAAAGGCAAAGGAGGTCAGCGATTTTCTCGGATTTCAATTTGAGTTGAATTTTGATAAAACCGCAATCAAGATGATTTCTGTTGAAGAAGGTAGTTTTCTTAAATCGGAAGGCGTAGATACTTTGCCTCTTTTGTCCACAAAGAGCGGAAAGACAGTTCTTTTATGGGAAACAACTGCCGATATATTGACTGACGTGAACAACGCAGGTGCGGTTACCTTTGCAAATCTGAGGATAAGCGACAAAGGAGTTAATGGGACAGGAACGCTTATTGCAATTAACTTTGAGGTAATCAATGCGAAAGAAAGCAAAATAGAGATCAAAAACGCATTTGACGACCCTAAAATCAACCCAGTGCTTGTAAATTCTAACTCTGTGGAGATTCAATGTGATCTTGTTGGCGGAACGATCGCTCAACCTCCTGTGTGTGTAAAAGGTGACGTCAATAACGATGGAAATATAAGGGCAAATGATGCAATACTTGCACTGAGAATATCCGCAGAGCTTTTGATTCCAGATGCTCAGCAGTTTTGCGCCGCGGATATGAATAATGATGGACAGGTCAGGGCAAATGATGCAATAGCTATTCTTCGTAAAGTCGCTGGACTTGGCGCTCCTGATAGATCGCTTTTTGTCAAAGATATTGTCAATGTTAGGCTTGATGATACCTACGGAGTGGCAGGACAGAGTATAACTGTCCCATTGAAAATTGACGGATCAAACATTGTCGCTGGTGGAGATATTTCTATCACTTATGATAGCTCTGTTCTGAGGGTTATTGATGTGTCATCAAATCCCGATGTGCTTATGGCTGTGAATACAAATGACTTAGGTATTATAAAAATAGCTTTTGCTGGTCCGTCAGATGACAAATTAGCTGATATAAAGTTTAACATCATATCTGATAACGCTTCGTCTTTAACCATTAAGAATTTAGAGCTTTACGAATCTAACTTATCCAAAATAAAAGCTAAAAAAATTGATGGTTTTTTCAGTTCTTATGAGATGCCTGCAAAAGAGACCGCTTTATTGCAAAACTTCCCAAATCCTTTCAATCCTGAAACATGGATCCCCTATCAATTAAAGAGTGATAGCGAGGTCATAATCAAAATCTATTCAGCAACAGGAGAATTAGTGAGAGAACTTAATCTTGGTCATAAACCAGCTGGAATATATATAAGTCAGGATAGATCAGCTTATTGGGACGGCAAAGATAAGTTCGGAATCCCTGTATCAAGCGGAGTTTACTTTTACACAATTAAGACAAAGGATTTCTCCGCTGTAAA
>DTPJ01000765.1 GCA_011334435.1 Candidatus Poribacteria bacterium
AATAAGAGAAAAGAAAAAAAGAAAAGAGAACCCCAAGGGGACTCACTATTATCTTACCACATTCTTATCCTTTTGAAAATATATTTGGGGAATTTGCTGGTTGCTGCGATCTTGACTAAATAATTGAATTATGATAGAATTGATAACATAAGGACTTATTTTGATATACCAAAAAATAGATCTTCTTTCGGAGGTGGCAGTATGCGAAGTTGCTTTCTATTCATTGCTTTATCAATTATTATTAGCGCATTGTTTTTGAGTTGTGGGATGTCGAATAAAACTGCAAGCGAAATAACTCCGATGATCGTCGTAGATGGTGGAGCTGGACTTTATGATGGAAATGATCTTATCGGAAACTTGCCTGCTGGGACTGAAGTTGGGCTTATTGAAAAAAGGGGCAAATGGTGTTTAGTTGAAGTTCAGGTAGAAGGCTATAATATGAAAGTTAAAGGTCTGATGAGTCCAGAATCGCTCGCACCTGCGCCAGAAAACGCAAGCATTCAAGTTGTCGCCCCTGCTGTCAGTCCTGTTTATGAACCCAAACGAAAGGAAATATGGGCTGATTTCTTCACTAAATCAGGAGTCAATGCAATCGCCTTAGATGGCGAATACGTATGGGCTGGAACTACCAATGGGTTGGTGAAATTCCCTGCTTCTGCTCCAAATCAAGCTGTTATATATACAACCGCAGATGGTCTATTAGATAATGATGTCCTTTCTGTTGACGTCTGCGATGGTGAGGTATGGATCGGAACTTCAAAAGGTCTAAACAGATTTAACGGAACCACATTTACTAAATACACAACAGAAGATGGTCTATTAAGCGGAGCAGTAATGGCAATTTCCGCAGGTGAAGACTATGTTTGGCTCGGTTTAGATACTGGGATTGCAAGATTTGATAAAACTCTCGGATTTATTAAGAATATGCCCCATTCAGGCGGGTGGAGTCCAGAATCCGGTAGCGGTAGCGTTTCACTTGCAGATAAAGGCGGTATATATGCAGATACTATGCTTCTTGAAGATGATGTTGTTTGGAACGCTGCATTTAATCTCACAAAAACATCTATTGACGGAAGAGATATAAAAACATATTCATGTGGTGAAGGTTTAATTCATTCAAGGGTTATTGATTTCTCTACTGATCCGAATAACCTCTGGATAGTCACATTAGGCGGTATTACTAAAATTGATAGAAATGATGACACGAAACATGAGAACTTCTATACAAAAGGGGGATATGAGCTTAATCCTGTTATATCAGCATGCCGAGATGGTAAGTATATTTGGATAGTTACAAAAGACGGATTAAGCAGATTTGATACAGTCAAACAAAAATTCAATACTTACTTTGCATGTTGGGACCTGTTCAAAGGTGGATATGTTTCCAAAATGAAAGCTGATGACAAATATCTCTGGATAGCTACCACAGATGGACTTTGGAGAATGGATAAAGCTGCCGCAGAAGCCCTATCCGATAGAGATTTAGTAGATGATTTTGAAAGCCCATCAAGGATAGCTTATAGAGGTTGGAATCTTGGAAAACGTGGCGGTGCAAACGGAAGCGAAAATCTATTCATTGACTATACGATAGGTGCTAATAATACATCGGCGTCTCTCTGCAACCAGTACGTCGCCCCTGACTATAAAGCTCATAGCATAAGCCATGTAAGCATAAATCTTTCAGATATGGATTTAACGGATTATGACGGCGTTTCCTTCTTTATCAAAGCTGATCCAGCGGTTGTTGTTAGTGCAACTGCTTCTGAAAAAGACGAAACTTGGATTGTTGGAAGTTGGCATGTGCCAAAGAATTGGATG
>DTPJ01000578.1 GCA_011334435.1 Candidatus Poribacteria bacterium
CTTTCATCTCATTTAGGAGGGAGGTTTTTTTAAAAGTTGGAGGTTTTTGGGATTTCCCCCCTTATGGCGCAGATGACTTAGATTTCAGCTATAGAGCCTCGAAACTAGGTTATAAGGTAAGGAGAGTAAACGTTGAAAAAAGCTTAATGCTACCCAGAGTTGCATTAAGGGATCTATTAAAGCAACAGAAAGGTTGGGGAAGTGGATACGCGTACTTTATAGGGAAATATAGAGGAGATGCATGTGTATGGAGATGTTACAACTACTCTAAGATTATTTACAAGATATTTGGAAAATATACATGGTTCTACATAATTTTACGTCTCATATCTGCACCCATTGGAGCGTTAAATCTAACATTTAAACTTCGTGAAATAGAAGCATTCCCATACTGGATAGTTAGAAGATATGCATTCATACATGGATTGTTGAAGAATCTTAAACATGCTTTTTCATATTTTTCCATCAAATGATGATCCTACGTAAAAGTGGCCTTCGCATTAACGGGGCTTTGTAGATATCTATCATGCCATATTTTCTCAATAAAAATTTGCCTAGTCGTAAACCATCGATCAAACAGTCAATAAAAATTCTCTGAAAAGCTAAACCCCTTTTAGATATTACAGCCCTCCTTAAAAAACGTAATATGACCTTTCTTTTTTCTAAACTATTTGTCATATAGAGTAAAGCTATCACATTCCTTATGGAGTAGTATCTTATACCAATGATTTTACGATAACGGTCTATAGTTGAGCCTCTATTATGTTTGCCCACTACTATAGGGAGGAAGATACATTTGTAACCAGTATTCCACAACATTAATGAAATAAAAATATCCTCCAAATAATATGCGAAGGCGGAAGACACATATAAATCATTTTCATTCCCTTTAAGAGCTTTTTTCACAGCATCTATTCTATACACTGGCATAGTTCCTTCTACATAAGACACGTATAAAAGTTTAGAAATTGCCGATACAGGTTTGCCAGTAAATGGAGCAAAAATACTCAAAGCTTCATCTACGTACATGGCAGCACTATCAATAACTGGTTTATTACGTTTAAGTACGACACCTTGAATTGCTCCTATATCACTATGCTCTTCTAAGAATGTAACTATATTATTTAGGTAATCTGGTGATGGAATAGCGTCATTATTGACTATAGCTACATATTTCGACTCTTTATCTCTCGCCCTATAAGCTACGTTAACTCCCCCTGTAAATCCGAAATTTTTGCTTAGCTTTAGAAACTTTACTTTGATACTTCTTACATTTACTTGCTTTACGTAATCTTCAATAATCTCTCTACTCCCGTCCGTAGATCCATTGTCAACTATAATAACCTCATAATTTGGGTAATTAAGCATCATTAAAGCTTTAAGCGATTCTTTAATAATATCTATTATATGAAAGCTATTGTAATTCACCCATATTATTGAAACTTTAGGATAGCTCGTATGCAATTCTTTCACACCAATAGTTTACGAAATGTTTTTCATAAAAGATTTTTCATGTAATAATTAACCAAATGATATACATAGATGTTTATTGCTGTTTCCACAAAGTTATTTTGCTTCCTATAGTTATTTGTAGTGTTTTTGCTGCGTTTCCTTGGTTTATTGATATTTCTAGTGTTTCTCCGCTTCCAATTATTGTTAGTGGTTGTTTTGGTAGCACTTCGGCATATGACGTGCATAGTTTTAGTTTCATGGTTTTTTCGCCTATTTTCACGTTTATTGTGTCTCCTTCGGTTATTCCTATTTCTTGTAGGTTTTTTGTTGTTATGTTTGTTATTATGTTTCCGAAGTCGTCTA
>DTPJ01000713.1 GCA_011334435.1 Candidatus Poribacteria bacterium
CCTTTTAGCAATATCAAGGATTGGGTCCATATCCGCACATTGTCCGTATAAGTGGACGGGAATTATCGCCTTAGTTTTGCTTGTTATCTTTGATTCTATAAGGTCTGGGTCTATATTGTATGTTTTAATGTTGATGTCCACGAATACAGGTTTTGCACCTAATCGGGAGACTGATCCTGCTGTAGCGAAGAATGTAAATGGCGTAGTGATAACCTCGTCGCCTTGGCCGACATCAATAGCCATAAGTGCAAGTAAAAGGGCATCGCTTCCTGAAGAGACGCCAATTCCAAATTTCACGCCGATATATTGTGCGATCTTATCTTCAAGCTCTTTTACCTTCGGTCCTAAAATAAATATTTGGCTATCAAGAACGTCTTTTATAGCCTCGTTTATCTCATCTTTTATGGTTTCGTATTGTGCCTTCAAGTCAACTAACGGTATCGCCATTTATCATTCCCCCTAAAAATGTAACAAAAAATTTATATGAGCAATAAAACTACCATATTTTCTTTGGCAAAAGACCCTTTTCAAATCTTGTGCCTTTATGTCCGTTTGGATATTCCCTAAATTGGCTTTCCGAAGCGGATATTTTAACTGCACCCCACATATTAGCCAATTTACCATCTGATTTCACTGCAAAAGGTTTTGTAGTGCCTTCATAGAGTATTATGTCATCATAATATTTCACAAATGTTGACCCTCCATCACCAACATTTGCAACATTGAACTTGTCTATCCCTTGTTTATCAAGACCATCCCATTTTCTATACCCAACATTTTTAGCCATCTCTTTTCCATCATAATAGAAGTCATATTTATCTTTCTCTAAATAGAAGATAAGTTTGATTGTGTGCCATTGATCATCAGTTAGCTTGACCGCATCTACCCAATCAACCCCATTATGATATGAAATAAAGCCGTTATCGCTATCTTTTATACATATCCCAGACCAATCATCGGGACATTTTTTATTCATAACATAGAATATCTCACACGCAACTGTCCAACCGTTCTCACGCATAAAATTGAATTCCAAAGAAACTGTTTTGTTCTTTATCGGCGAATCCAAAAGTAACGTCATACCAGCACCGCTTCCGCTATCGGTAATTTTGACACTCTTATTAGTTTTGCTGGGAAAATCTACGATCTCTATTTTTCCCGCAGGTGTGATACTCCATGGAGCAGATGGTGGTTTGCCAGTAGTCTCTTTGTTGAAATCATAAGAGAATATTACTTGGCAAATTCCAGTTGACGGGATAAAAAATAGTATAACAAGAAAAAATATTAAAGAATATTTCATAAGATACCTCCCTTGTATCTAAATGATAAGAGTATTCCTAAATTTTATGAAAATGTCTTTGATAAACTCAAACTGATAGACCTTTTAATAGAAAGCATTTTTAGATCATTTCTTTATACTTCCCCATAAAATCGGCAGTGAACTTAGACGATTAACAGCTAATTCACCCTGAGACCTCGGTATGCCAGGACCAGTTATTTGTATATTATCAAAGGTGATAGGCTTATCCCAACCATCACAGGCGAAAGGTCCGCTTGTAAATTTATTATCATCAGCTTCAATTATCTTTTTTGCATTATTTTTGTTTTCTCCAAACCATACTTCAATATGCTTACCACTATGAATAACTTTAAGATGGAAATATGTATCTACTTTTGGGTCAAATCCGTTGTATGTTCCTAAAGTAACAATTCCAGTGTTAATATCCCAAGCGGTTCCACTGTATAATTTAATGTTCTTTTGGACAGGATAGACCCAGACAGCATAATGTCCTCCTGTATTCGTGTCAACA
>DTPJ01000135.1 GCA_011334435.1 Candidatus Poribacteria bacterium
AACAAAGGAATAACGTTTTGCTTTATCCAATGAGTATTTATTGTTTTCATATAGCTCTTGGAATTGTCGGGTATATTTTTACGATGTGTAAAAAAACTGAGGGTGAATCAAAGTTGAGGAATTTCTAAATATCCATAATTTCGCTTGCATTTTGACTTTGGTTTGAGTATAATATGGCAGAATAGGAGGAATTGAAAAATGGCTGAAATTACAAACTATCCTTTTGCTGAAATTGAAAGCAAATGGCAAAAATTTTGGAAAGACAATAAACAATTTAAAGCAATTGAAGATCCAAAGAAAAAAAAATACTACCTTCTTGAAATGTTTCCATACCCTTCTGGCGATATTCATATGGGTCATGTTCGTAATTATTCTATCGGTGATGTTGTTGCAAGATTTAAGATGATGCAGGGATACAGTGTTATTCATCCGATGGGATGGGATGCTTTTGGTCTGCCTGCTGAAAATGCCGCTATTAAACGTAATATTCATCCCGCTGATTGGACGATCCAGAATATAGAAAAAATGCGGTTTCAACTAAATAGAATGGGGTTCAGTTATGATTGGGATAGAGAAGTAGCAGCGTGTATGCCCGATTATTACAAATGGGGACAATGGATTTTTCTGAGATTCTACGAAAGAGGTCTTGCTTATCGCAAGGTTGCTTCTGTTAATTGGTGTGTTTCTTGTAATACTGTTCTTGCAAATGAGCAAGTAGAAGATGGCAAGTGTTGGCGATGTAAGACAGAAGTGACTCAAAAACACCTTGAACAGTGGTTTCTGAAAATTACAGATTATGCCGATGAATTACTTGACTATTTAGATAAAATGCCCGGTTGGCCTGAGCATGTCCTAACTATGCAAAGAAACTGGATCGGAAAAAGCTATGGAGTTCAGATAGACTTCCCATTAGCTAATTCTGATGAGAAAATATCGGTCTTTACAACTCGTCAAGATACAATTTACGGTGCGACTTATATGGTCATTGCTCCTGAACATCCTATTGTTGAGAAATTATCAAAAGGGACCGGTCAGGAAGAGGCTGTCCGCGCATTTGTCGAAAAAGTATCAAAAGAAGATAAGGTTATTAGAGAATCTACGGAATTTGAGAAAAAAGGCGTATGGACAGGGGCTTTTGCTATCAATCCTATGACTAATGAGAAAATACCGATATATCTTGCTGACTATGTATTAATGGAATATGGGACGGGTGCAGTTATGGCTGTCCCTGCACACGATCAAAGAGATTTTGAATTTGCTAAAAAATATGATCTTCCGATCAGAGTTGTCATACAGCCACCTGATAAAACATTAAATCCTGACACAATGACTTCTGCTTATGTTGACCCCGGAATAATGGTAAATTCTGATCAATTTAACGGTCTGGATAGCAACGTTGGAAAAGATAAAATTGCGGAATATATGGAAACCAATGGTATCGGGAAGCGAACTATAAATTATCGCCTCCGCGATTGGTGTATATCCAGACAAAGATATTGGGGAAATCCAATTCCTATAATTTATTGTGACAAGTGTGGTATTCAGCCTGTCCCAGATTCAGACCTACCTGTGATATTACCTTATGACGTCACAATAAGTGGAGATGGAGCATCTCCATTAGCCAAACATGAAAAATTCGTGAATGTCAAGTGTCCAAAGTGCGGTGAACCTGCAAAACGAGAAACTGACACTATGGATACATTTGTAGATTCGTCTTGGTATTTTCTGAGATATACAGATCCAAAAAATGATCTTATGCCTTTCAGCAAGGAAAATGTCCACTATTGGATGCCAGTTGACCAATATATAGG
>DTPJ01000041.1 GCA_011334435.1 Candidatus Poribacteria bacterium
CTTCCGTTGAGAGAATACGTTAAGATGGCTCATTCCTCTACCAAGTCCAACAACGCCGACTTTTAACATAACACACCTCCATAAATCGTCTATAAATCTTTGGTATCTTATAACATTGATATATTATTTACTCAATTTGGATTGAAATAATTACTCCAATTTTCCTAATGTTCGCAGTGGCATTCATTTATTCAAGGCTATACTTTTCCATTAAGGACTTCAAGTTTTCGCCTAAGATTTTACGTTTATCTGATTCAGAAATTTTTGCATACATTATTTGTGCCAATCCCCAAGCGATCGGCAAATCTGTCAAGTCAGAACCAAAGAGTATTCTATCTGCACCATAAAGCCTGACAAACAGTTCCGTCTGTTCCCAGCCAAGCAAAGGACAAGTGCAAATAAATAGGTTATCGTATTTTTTTGTAACCTCAGTGTAAGCGGTTGTTGTATGCCCTGTTATAAAACACGCATCGGGGTATGTTTTACAAAGCCTCTCTATCTGCCCAGCTGAACCCCAATTATGATTAAGAATAAACTGCTTGTGCCTGTTAGCAAAATCACATGCTACATCTACTAAATAACCTTCCGCAGGATAACCATGATAGTCATTGATGAGTTTTATCCCCTTCATTCCAAGCTCTCGCCCTCGTTCAAGCTCTTTTTTAACAGCGTTTTCGCCGTGATTTAGGTTGACAAGCGTAAATCCCACAAATCTATTGGGATATTGTTTGACGACTTTTGCGACTTCATCGTTGCCAAAGGTTTCGTCGCCGAAGACGCCTTCAAGACTGAAAACTAAACACTTTTGAATGCCGAATTTATCCATTTCTTTGACGAGATCAGCAGGTGTGTCTTGGACAACATGATGAGGAGTGCACCAACCGATATGCCCATGACAATCGTAGAATTTCTCGTCCCTCAATGACAGACGTTCTCTGACTGCTTTATGGAAAGGATCGATCGGTTCTGGCAGTTTAACCTGCTCAGCGACGAATTTAATATTTTTGTTCCAAGATAATAATTTTCTCAAATTTTCGCCAGCAATAAGAGAAATTTCTTCCTCTGAAATATCGGAGTAGTTGAGTTGCATTATCGGGACGCCGGGAGTGCGTTCGGGCAGTTGCGATCCCCAAACTAACCTTTCAGCTCCCCATTCTTTGCAAATAAACTCTATGCGATGATGTAGCCACCATGACGATATGTCAAATTTAAGATTTGGACATGCGTCAAGCGCTGCATATCCTGCACGTTGGCTTTTGTATGTGCGTTCCTCCGTGACGATCACTGGAAGTCTCGGAAACTTTTTGCATATTCTAACTACATTTGACCAATCAGTAGTATCCATGCCTCTTGCCCGCCAATTTATAGGACAGAGAAAAACTGGGACTTTATACTCTTCAAGCACTTCAAGCAGACTGTCAATGCCCCATTCGGTCAAGCGAATATCAAATTGACCGTAGAACAAAAATAACGCCCCAACGCCTAATTCTTGCATTTGATTGACAAGCTCTTGCGGTGGGGGAAGTTCTTTGCTTTGTGGCATAAGCCCTGCCCAGGCTGGATGAAGTCTTGGATAGTCTTTTGTCCTTTCTATTATCCTTTTATTTCCTGCCATAGGGTTAGTTTCGCGGGAGAGAACATCTATCACAAGTGCTTCGTGTATGCCAAAATGGTCCATCGCTGATATGATTTCCTCTGCAGTCTCAGGCTGTCCTTCTTGCTTATGAACATGGCGACCAAGATAACAAACCGCATCAAAATAATATATTTGTTTTGACATGATATATATTTTCCTTTCTTTTAACAGACA
>DTPJ01000458.1 GCA_011334435.1 Candidatus Poribacteria bacterium
ACTTTATCATTTGAGTTAGCTTTATATTGAAATTCAGCACCTTTTATTATATATGTCCCAACCATGCCATAATAATCTCTTGCAGAGGCAATATAAGTATATGTTCCAGAAGGCACTTTAAAGTCAACAAGTAGCTTTCCTTTCCATTTTGTATCGTCATTTCCTAATTTGGATAATTCAATGCTTATTTTTCTTTGATCAGGGGCAATTGCGATCAATTGGGGAGGCTCTGATAATGGCTTGGTGGAGTTAAGATAAACTTGCCATTCACCAGGGGCTAAAAATTCAGTTACAATAGACATCATCGGGGCTTGCATAGTAGGCGTAACAGCATTTTTTGCGATTGATGGCGTTCCCATAATCCCATGCTCACTCAAAGGCACAATCGCATAATAGTAATGGACACTTTGTGGATCATACAAGTATTGTAAATCTACATCAGAAAAGACAGTTTTATCAACAAATGTTGTATCAGTAGCAGAAACTTTGCCAATTATGTCTATGTTGTCATCGGATATGTTGTCTCCGTCAATGTCTTGGGCGCTATAAACTTCTGCGACTCTTATCTCGCTATCATCTTGATCGCCTTCTGATGGTGCAAAACGCTTACGAACTATTGCGACGTCTTTTATGCCTGATATATCTATCACGTCCCACGAAAGCACAATCTCGCCTTTATCGTTTTTGCTGACTTTTGGCTCCGTTAGCTTTCCGATAGGAGGTTGACCTGCGGAATAAGACACACTGTATATATCAAGATCGGGATGAAGATTGCTTAGGACAAGCACTATTTCCTCAATCTCTTTTCCGAAATTGCTATAAGTTCTTTGCCCTTCTTGTGATCTTGGGAAAAGCATGATCTCATCAACTCTTGGCTTTCTGTTTTTCTGATATAATATCAGTTTAGCTCCCCAACCCCTTGTTCCAAAAGATTTTAAATACCGAATATCTTCGGATTTTGTTATATCAGAGCCATCAATTTTTATTGTTATATTCTGCGATTCTCCTGACGGCAGAAATCTTATATATCTTGCACCAAGATTCTCAGGGGCTTTTTCAGTGTCTAAATCGGTCTTCATAGGATATTTTGATATAATATCGTCAAGATGCACTGGGACAGGCGGATATTCTGCACCATGAGAATAAAAACGGTCATCATAACGGAAATTGGTAAAATAGTTCCAAACAGTAAATTCCTTAAAGGCACTGCCAAGATTTGTCCCTCTATTTATAAATGACTCGTTGAAATTGGCAAGTTCGCGATATGTTCCCTCTGCCATATTTTCAAATATGTCTTTTATTATCTCAACACCATATCGTTCTGTTAAAAAGATACTCCAAATAACGCTTCCGTATTCATGCCAGCCGTCAAATTTAGTTAAAGACCAATCTGGATAGCGAAACCAATAATTCAGTTGGCTGGTATAATATTTATTGCCGTCAGTTTCGCCTTGTTCACTTCCGTCATATACCATTCGTTCCATCCAAGTGCATGTAGCTTCCATAAACCAACGCTCTGATCTGTAATTATAAGCAAATTGAATTGAGTGGAAAAACTCATGACTACAAGTGGTCTCTATATACCTTTTGCCTTCAGATGCACCGACTAACTCATAGACTCTGGAATTTATGCCGAAATAAAATGATGCAGTTATTGATGTGGATTGGACAGAAAGTGGGTCTTCTGGCATAGTAAACCCAAGCCATGGTCCTGAAAATAGATAAACATCATATCGCCTATCTCCGCCATTATCCTTTGCCCACATATCGTCAATGGGAGCTTTATAACCAAGCTGTTCAACCTCAAT
>DTPJ01000168.1 GCA_011334435.1 Candidatus Poribacteria bacterium
TAAAACTGGATTTCCATATTTAGTTATTCCAAGATTAGCCATTTGCTTTCTCCAATAATATTAAAATTTAGCTGATAAAAATGTAAGTTCAAAATCATTTGCTTTATAAATCTGACTGGACGGGGCAATAAGCATAGAATATCGCCCAGAATATTGGTCTTTTTCATCAGGGCTTGACATTTCTGATATATCCTCATTGTGAGTTTTTGACCAATCCCAAAGCCCGACAAGACTTGATAATAAGACAGTTGATCCGCCCATTATAGCCCAATTTGACTCTGTAAATTTTGGAGCAACTTTATTTTGACGGATCATTTCTACTCCACGAACAATCAAATAACTATGCAATGCTGTAAATGGCACTGAGATCGTCGCAACTATCTCAAACCTCCGTAATGCACTTTCAAGATATATATCAGGCAAATTGCCTTTTGCACACTTTCTAACCTCATCTTTGGTCAATGCCCGTTCATATATCGCTATTTCGTCCATAGAGCCGTTGTAAAATTCTGCGGCACCTGAGCTTCCTGCACCTATAAAAATATCAGATTTATTGTTTATTTCTGACGTGGTAGTATCTTCAGTTTCTGCTGTGAGTTTTCCATCAAGATAGGCATATAGTTTTTTGTCTTTTACATCTCTGACGAAACAACAATGATGCCATTTTCCATTAGCATTACCTAATATTATCTTTGATGAGTTTGTGCCATCTTTGATCGTCCAACTGATCCTATTGTCAGTCAATATTTCAATTCTGAAAGGGGATATGTCACCGGGCTTCTCTAACAATACCTGTCCAACATTTTTTGGATCATATTTTACCCATAGTGATATTGAAAATGAATCATCTTTTCCGAATTCAAAATCGTCTTTATGGGGCAAGACAGCATAGCTATTCACACCATTAAATTCAAGTGCTTTGCCTTTTTTCCCAATGACGATGTTTGGTGAACCATTAATATAAGCACTATTTTTACTTCCGCTATGATCTCTGAGGATATTTCCCGAAACGCTTCCGCACGGAAAATATGCGATAATATCTGCACCATAAGAAATGACAGAGATCATACTAAAAATAATAACTGATATAAATAATAATTTCATAATATAATGCTTGATCTAATTAATCTTTTCTTCATAATAATAAACATAGATATAACTGCCCCCAAAGCTATAATGATACTTATAAATTGAGAAGTTGTCAACATAATTATATGTTCTTCGGGAGTGTAATATCTGAAAAAATCTATTATAAATCTATATAAGCTATGAAAAATGAGAAACGTCAAAAACAACTGCCCGTGAAATTTCATATGCTTTTGTATTACCAGCAATATTACGAAGATGCAAAACAAGGTAATAGCAGAATAAACTTGTGTTGGATAAACTGCCTGTGAACCGATAATAGACCATGTAAAAGAATCTTTCGGATAAATTACTCCACACGATAGATCGGTCGGTTTTCCAAAGCAACATCCCGCTAAAAAACAACCGATCCGCCCAGTTCCTTCTCCGATTGCTAATGATGGAGCAATAATATCTACGATTTTGCCTGTTGGTAATTTTTTTAACAAAATGTATATAATGCCGACAGAAAAAGCAAATACAAAACCACCGTAATAGGCAAAACCACCTTTCCAAATATTCAAGAAATCAGAAATTGAATTGTAAAAACTAATATGTTGAAATTTATGGAATAACCTCGCCCCTAAAAATCCGCTTATTAAAACATACAAGCTAAGATCAATGACGTTTCTGATAGGAATGCCAACTTTTCTTGCCCTTAGAATTGCAATAAATACCGCCA
>DTPJ01000718.1 GCA_011334435.1 Candidatus Poribacteria bacterium
GCCAAGTGATAGTATTCCTGAAAGTATAGAGATAAAACAACTAAGTAAATCAATAGATAGTTTGGAGTCATATAAACAGGGCTGGTTTCAAGTTCAAGATGAAAGTTCAATGCTTATCGCACATATACTTGATCCACAAGAAGGAGAGACTATCATTGATGCCTGTTCAGCACCGGGCGGTAAATCCACTCATATAGCGGAAATTATGGGGAATAAGGGTCAGATATTATCTTTTGATATAGACACTCATAGGCTTGGATTGTTAAAAGAAAATTGCTCACGTTTAGGAATTGATATTATAAAAATAATCAATGATGATGTAAGAAATATAGGAGAATACATAAATGAAAAAGTGGACAGAGTTCTTGTTGATGCCCCATGTTCAGGATTAGGTGTTTTAAGGCGAAGGGTAGAAGCTAAATGGCGAAGAACACAAGAACAAATATTGGAATTTTCTAAACTGCAATATGAAATTCTTGATAGCATCTCAAAATTTGTCAAACATAATGGGATATTAGTTTATTGCACATGCACAATTGAACCAGAGGAAAATCAGCAAGTCATAGAGAGATTTATAGAAAATCATTCAGAGTTTCAGCTTGAAAATGTCCTACCATTTCTGCCAGAGGGAATAAGGCAAATCAAAGGTATAGTTTCAGACAAAGGATTTCTGCAAATTTATCAGCATTTACATAATATGGACGGTTTCTTTTCTGTTAGAATGCGTAAAGTTGGCGAAAATTGATATAATTTCTATTGTTCTGCCTTCAATTCACCAGCAACTTTGGTTGTCTCATCTTTGTTGACATACACAGTTTGCCTTAAATCCCTATATCCTTCTCTTGATAGTTTGAGGACATAGCTTCCTACGGGAATTTTGGTCAGAGTCATCGGGGTTTCGCCCTGAAATTCGCCATCAAGATATACCTGAGCGTCTGGCTTTGAGGTAATTTGAATTGAGCCATAACCTTTTTGAGAGGCAGACGCAGTGGAAGTTTCTGTTGATGAAGCATCCTCTTTATAAGTTTTTGATCCAACTGGAATCATCGGAGCAACAGGCAAGGGTGTGCTTACATCTCGCGGGATCTCAGCCATAAATTTTGTCCTGTTATAGCCTTTTTTGGTAAGTTCAAATGTATAAACACCGGGAGGAAGATCAAGAGCCGTATCCGTGACGCCATAATCCTTCCCGTTGATCTTAACATTTGCCCCTGGCGGTTCACTTCTGAGCAAAAATCTGAGTTTGACCGATAATGTCTGTGGTTTAAGCCCTTTAATATCAACCGTCCCTTCCCATGGTTCAAAACCCTCTTTATATGCCATGATCGTATGTGATCCCGTTCTAACTCTGATTTTTAGTGGAGTAGTGCCAACCTCTTCTCCGTCAACTTTTATGATGGTGTCTAACGGTCTTGATGAGTTTATTGTTATCACACCTGTGAAAACATAAAAATACAAGACCGCAATTATGCCCATTATAGCAAAAGCTGATAAGATCACATACTTCATTTTTATTCACGCTCCGAATATGAACTTATTTATTATTATCCTGACGAATAGTTTTATTCATCTCTGTTTTCATCTTCATCTCAACCTGTTTTCTCTGTTCTTCTTGAAGTTTTTTCAAGGTCTCTTTATCTTCTGGTTTACTAATGTCAATTATATGTGGAGTTATTAATATCCAAAGCTGGGTGTTCTCCACAGAGTCAACAGTTTTATTGAATAATCTTCCCAAGAAAGGTATGCTTCCTAATATCGGCATCTTATGGATAGTCTTTTTAGTTTCCTTTTTGATCATTCCAC
>DTPJ01000175.1 GCA_011334435.1 Candidatus Poribacteria bacterium
CGTTGACTAATTGATTTACAATCCGAAGTCGTCTTCTTCTCCACCAGAAGGCGATCTCGGACTGGTTCCGGGCAAAAATACTTCCTTTGTAGATTTAGAACTGCCATCTGATCCGATAACATTGCCAACGGTTTTAAACATAACTCCGCCGGGGACAGGAAAATCTTTTTCAGGTCCATCAACAACTGTTTTCATAAAATCTGCCCAAATAGGCAATGCTGCTTCAGCTCCTGTTTTTCGTGTGCTTTTTGGATCGTCAAATCCGACCCAAACACCTGTTACAAGGTCAGGAACAAATCCGATAAACCATGCATCTGTGCTATCGTTAGTTGTCCCTGTCTTGCCTGCTGCGGGTCTTTTAAAACCAAGCGATCTGATCCTGCTTGCAGTTCCACCATCAATAACGCCTTTCATAACATGGATCATTTGATATGCGACATTTTTTTCAAGAACCCTTTTCGTTTTGGGCATATTTTCTTCAATTATATTATCCTCTCGGTCAATGACATATTTTACACATATAGGCTCTGCGCGAACTCCTAAATTAGCCCAAACAGAATAAGCAGAGGTCATTTCAAGGACATTAACCTCTGATGACCCTAACGCCAATGACGGAACATGGGCTAATGGACTTTTTATTCCCATAGCTTGTGCAAGCTCAATGACTCTATTAACGCCAACTCTTTCGTTCATTAATTTCGCAGTCGGGACATTTAAGGATTTTACTAATGCAGTTCTGAGTGTCACTGGACCTGAATATTTATGCGAGAAATTCTTCGGCTCCCAATATTTGCCATCAGGTGCTCTAACTCCCCATGGTGCATCTATTATGACATCAGCTGGTGTGGCTAATTTATTAGCGAATGCTGCACAATATACAAACGGTTTAAATGCCGACCCCGGTTGCCGTTGAGCTTGGACTGCACGGTTAAATTGATTGATGCTAAAATCTCGTCCTCCTACCATAGCCCTTATATATCCAGTGCTTGGTTCTATTGCAACAAGTGCTGATTGTATATAAGATTCTGGCGATTCTATTCCCTTTCCCCGTTCATTAGCAAACCATTTTACTTTATTCTCCTCGTAATCAGGAAATTTAAGCGATTTATCTAATATACGCAACTGTTTTTGAACAGCAACATTAGCAGAGAGTTGCATTGACATATCCAACGTTGTATATATATTATATCCATGTCCATAGATTGCAGATGGTTCAAACCTTTTTTCTAATTCTGTTCTAACGTACTCAAGAAAATAAGCGATGTCTGCACTCCATGATTCACCAATAGACGCTGTAACGAGAGGGGTATTTATAGCACTATCGTATTGAGCTTTCGTGATATATTTCATTTCAAGCATTTGCTTTAAAACTAACTGTCTTCTAGATTTAGAATTTTCTGGATTTTTTATAGGTGAGTATTTTGTAGGAGATTTTGGAATCGCTGCCAAAGTTGCACATTCTGCCAATGATAGTTCCCAAGCGTGTTTGCCGAAATAATATTTCGCTGCTTGTTCTACGCCATATATTTCCCTAGACCCCATACGACCTAAGTTAATTCTGTTGAGGTATCTCTCTAATATTTCGTCTTTTGTATATTTTCTCTCTATTTTTATAGCCATCAGCCATTCTTTAATCTTTCTTGTTATAATTCTTTCCCTAGTTAAAAAGAGATCACGGGCTAACTGCTGGGTTATTGTGCTTCCGCCTTGCTCTCTTGTTCTATGTCTTATATCATATATTATTGCTCCAACGATACGATAAGGGTCTATGCCTATATGTTTATAAAACC
>DTPJ01000787.1 GCA_011334435.1 Candidatus Poribacteria bacterium
AGAAAAATTTAGCAAACTTAGGATCGGAGATCAACTTGAAATTGTCACAGAAACTCAGCCTGATCTTTCAGAAGCGATTACTGCAATAGGTGGTTCGCCAATATTGATTCAAGATGGAAAACTGATGAATTTTGATCAGGGAGATCGCCATCCCCGCACCGCGATTGGATGGAATGACAAATATTTCTTTATGGTAGTTGTAGATGGAAGACAGCCATTGCTTTCTATTGGGATGTCGTTAAAAGAACTTATGGAATTAATGAAAGATTTAGGATGCACAAACGCCTTAAATCTTGACGGAGGAGGTTCATCTACATTTTGGTTAGGTGGAAGGACTTTAAACTCTTGTTCTGACGGCAAAGAGCGTCCTATCGCTAATGCTTTGATTTTAGTAAGAACATTTTAGATTATCATTTTTAGGAGGGATGTAATATGGGAAATTCAACTAAGAGACCACTATCTCGTAAGGAAACCTTTTTCGGATTACATTTTGATCTGCATCCGCAAAAGACCGATACTCAGCTTGGCGAACATATAACAGAAAACATGATAGCTAACCTCATAGAGAAGGTTAGACCAGATTTTGTCCAATATGATTGTAAGGGTCATGCGGGATACACTGGTTATCCGACTAAGGTTGGTTGGGCATCGCCGGGCATAAAAAAGGATTCGTTAGAAATATGGCGAAAAGTAACAAAAGAATACGGAGTAGGTCTTTTTATCCATTATTCTGGCGTTTGGGATTCAGTTGCAGTAGAACATCATCCAGAATGGGCATGTGTCAATGCAGATGGCACTGTTGATACTAATATAACAAGCACTTTTTCCGCTTATATTGATGAACTTCTTATACCTCAATTAAAAGAAGTAGCAGATGCTTATGATCTTGATGGTGTGTGGGTAGATGGCGAATGCTGGGCAGTTAAACCAGACTTCAGCGAAATGGCAAAGACCGCTTTCACTAATGCCACAGGGATAAAGGATATTCCCGTTAAACGCGGTGATCCATATTGGTTAGAATATTTAGCTTTTCAGAGAGAGCAATTCAAGAAATATGTCACAAAATACATAAATATCCTTCATGCACACAAACCGGGTTTTGAAATAACCAGCAATTGGCTTTATAGCACGCTTGTGCCTGAGCCTGTGACTGTGCCGATTGACTTTATTTCAGGTGATTTCTCGCCAAACGACTCAGTGAATACTGCCCGTCTTGAAGCACGATATATCGCATCAACAGGTATGCCTTGGGACTTGATGGCATGGGGATTTAACAGCGGAAATAGCTGTGGTTGGTCAATAAAGACCGCATTACAATTGAAGCAAGAGGCATCAGTTGTCCTTGCACAAGGTGGCGGATTTCAGATATATTATCAACCTACAAGGGCTGGTTGGATTGATAATTGGATGGTTGATATTATGGCAGAAGTCGCGGAGTTTTGCAGGGAACGTCAAGCGGTGTCTCATAAAACCCAAACAGTCCCACAAGTTGCAGTTTTGCTTTCATGCACTAGCCTTTATGATAAGGCAGATCGGCTTTTTGGCAGTTGGGGAGCGTTTCTAAATCCGCTTTTAGGCGTTTTGCATGCACTTCTTGAATTGCATTATTCTGTTGACGTTATGGCTGAACATAAATTAATTGAAAATTTAAATCAATATCCAGTTGTTATTATTCCTGAATGGCATAAAATAACCGATGAGTTGAAATCGGAGCTTTTGGATTATGTCCGTGATGGTGGGCAACTTTTGCTTGTCGGTGTAGAGTCTGCATCATTATTTAGAGATCA
>DTPJ01000166.1 GCA_011334435.1 Candidatus Poribacteria bacterium
TATGAATTTGCCTAATGGTGATTTAATTCCAATTGAACAGCGTCAACCAGAAGAGATAACAGAGGGATTTGGAATGCGAACAGCTCCTAAAGGGGTAAAGGCATATAATCCTGCTTTTGATGTAACGCCGTCAAGGTTAATAGATGCTATTATCACAGAAAAGGGCGTTATCAAAGCTCCTTATTCAGAAAATCTGAAAAAATTATTTTCTACGTGAAACCTTGACTTGATATTAGAATAAAGCTAAAATTTATTCAGAGGTGATAATAATTTGTTTCTCAGGATAGCGTTCGTTGTTTTTTTATTACCATTTTTCATTCAACCTTTCTCTCATGCACAAAGTGGACAAAGGATCGCTGTCCTTTATTTTACTGATCACAGTGGATTTGACAGTGGTTCAGGTTGTGGTTGGTTTTCTTTAGGACCTCTCAATTCCCTTTTTGGGACCGGGCATAGCAGAGAGAAATGGGACCTTTCATCGGGTTTTCGTGACCTGTTAAATGAGAGTTTGAAAAGCTCGGGATATGATTTGATAGAACCAAGTTATGTTGATCAAGTCATCAAAGAATCAGGAAAAAACAATATATCAGAATTAGCTAACAAACTCGGTGCTGATATTGTTATAATCGGAGATATAACAAAATTTGAGCAACATAGAACCAGGGTAAGTTCTCAAGGTCCAACAAGGGCAGGCACTGGCGGAGAATATGGTATGAATATGAATTTTATGGGTGGACTTGCTGGATATTACTATACCTCAACAGTTAAAGCTAAATTTGCTATATATGACAACTCTGGCAGTGAGATAGATAGTGGCGAGGTTGTCTCAAAAAAAGATTTACAAGACTTCTATATAGGCATAGGTCCACTATCAAAAAATTACAAGGGCGGAGAGGCTGTTAATCCAAAAGAACAAAAAGAATCACAAGCACCGATTGTTGATTATAAAAAACTTGACGCTATGAAATTCGGAACTGACGAATTCAAAAACAGGACATTATTTGGTTTAGCTACGATGGATGTAATCAATCAAATGGTTACAAATATAAGCAATTTCGTAGAGCCGATATATCAGCCAAATGTTTTAGGAAAGATCATATATGTTGGCGATGGAAAATATCTAAAAGAAAATGAGGTCTATATCGATCTTGGCGCTAGCGATGGATTAGTTATTGGTCATAAATTTGGCGTCTATCTTGAAGGCATAGTTTTAACTGATCCTGATACTGGGAAGGAATTAGGGAAAAGTCCTGATAAAAAGGTAGGGGTAATAAAAGTTACTAAAATAGAAGCTGATCATCTTTCCATAGCCGAGATCATAGAAGGATTAGGACAAGTTAGTAAAGGAAATTTAATCAAGGCAGAATAACATTTTTCAGTTAAAGGGGAAAAAATGGATTTATGTCATCTAACCGCACATGAGTTACACGATATGCTAATCAAACGTAAGGTTAGCTCAACTGAAATAACAAAATCAGTTTTTGACCAAATTGATAAAGTTGAAGGCATTATACATTCATATATAACGATAACAAGGGAAGAAGCCTTTGCCACCGCAGAAAAAGTTGACAAAAAGATCGCTTCTGGCGAAAATATATCACCATTGACAGGGATACCTATGGCGATCAAAGATGTTATGTGCACAAAGGGCGTTTTAACGTCCTGTGGATCAAAGATATTGTCAAACCATATTGCAGTCTATGATGCAACAGCGGTCAGAAAACTTAAAGATGTTGATATAGTGATGGTCGGAAAGGCAAATATGGACGAGTTCGCGA
>DTPJ01000287.1 GCA_011334435.1 Candidatus Poribacteria bacterium
AGGATTAGAAAGCCATATAAAAATGAAAATGCTCCACATTTGTCATTCCCGTGAAAACGGGAATCCAGAAAAATTATGATAAATGAATGGATTCCTGATGCAGTTTACCCCTGCGAAGCTTGTCCCTGTGAAAGCAGGGAGTAGGGGCAGGAATGACAGAAAGACGATAAAGATCATTCAATTCATTAGAGACCCTTCACTTCGTTCAGGGTGACATATAAATGTTGTTTTATGAATATCATTTTGGCACATAAATGTCATTTTGAGCGAAGCGAAAAATCTCGATGAGCGAGTAGAGGAATCTCGATGAAAACAAAAAGTCTCCCTTTAAAAAAGGAAAACACAAAAAGTCTCCCTTTTCCAAAGGGAGATTTAGAGGGATTTACAGATAATCTATACGGACAATCTAATTTGATAATAGGTTGTTCGAACTTATGTTTGAATCTCAGGTTTTTGGATTGGCTATGTTTAAAAAATAAGCTAATTAAAGGAGTTATTTATGAAAAAACGATATTTGGTTTCTTTAACCGTGCTTGTCTTCGCTTTATTCACTGTTAATATCTATGGGCAGAGCTTTACGGTTGGATTGGTTAGTGACGGACCATTGAAGGCTAATTCTGATGTAGCGTATAGCTGGGCACAGAAGAACTTTAAGGCACAAGTTATACCGATCCCTAAATCAAAAGCCGATCTTGTAAAATATGGCGTAGTTTGGTGGGATGAAAGCAATGGTGCAGAAATCCCAGGTAATTTCAAGGATAAAGCAGTCATAAATGCTTTTTTAGAGTATTTAAAAGATGGCGGAGGATTGTTATTGTCTAATCTTGCGTTCCATTATGTATATGAGATGGGCATTGAGCCTGAAAATCTTAGGTATTATGGTGCAAACGCAAACTCACCTCTTGATTGGACGGATTTTCAGATCCCTGCTGGTCAAGAAAAGCATCCTATATTCAAAGGATTGAAAATTGAAGGCAATATTATCCAATACGATATTCAAGGCTGGACAGAAGGTTCTGACTTCTACGCAGCAGCAGGACCTGCTGGACCAAAAGACAAAAATGCGACAATTCTTGCTCAGACGGTAGATGGACATCCACAATGTAATGGTCTGGTTGAATATAAAGTTGGGAGTGGAACGATGATAATTATCGGCTGGGTCTGGTCTTCATGGGCTATTAATAAGAAATTAGAAAATGTGCATGGACCACTTCACGCTAACATAATCAATTATTTAGCATCAAAGTCAAAATTTGCCCCTGTCCAACCTGATAAAAAGCTCATTACGACATGGTCAAAAGTGAAATCGTCATATTAAAGGGCTAACCTATGTTAAAAAATACAGACTCTCAAAATACGATTGCAGGAATAAGAAATGGCAGGATCGTTACTCCGCAGGGCGTCATAGAAAATGGCTTTATACGAATTGATGGATCAAAAATATCAGATATTAGTAGTTCAGAAAGTATATTGAATAACTCTGATGGAAAGATCATTGACGCAAAAGGGAAATGGGTTCTTCCGGGGTTCATTGATATACATTGCCATGGCGGCAAAGGTTGTGACGTAATGGATGGCAAATTGTCTGATATTGATACCATTGCTAATTATCACGCAAGCGGAGGGACAACTGCCTTCCTCCCAACAACTGCATCAAGCTCTATTGAATTAATCTTGCAGGCACTTGACGCAGTTCATCAGGCAAGGGTATATGGCGTCAATGGCGCTAAGGTAATAGGTGCACATATAGAAGGTCCTTATTTTTGTTATGC
>DTPJ01000344.1 GCA_011334435.1 Candidatus Poribacteria bacterium
CAATCCTATCTTTACTCAACTACATTGAGGTAAGCTATAATCCGCTCACTCTTTATTTAAAATCCTCTAATAAATAAAAGGATTAAAATAAGTTTTAACTGTGGACTTTTTCCGTTATGAGCTTAGTTTGCGCGGCAATTACCTGGACCTATTTATTATTGAAAGTTTCAAAATCATATGAATTTTTGGTTTTTAATCCATTGTAGAAATAAAGAAATGTTCATGACAATGGATATTATCCTCACATGATATAAAAGAACGACGTTCATATTTTATTTTGTTTATGTAAAACCTGATTATTAGTTTTTGCTGTAAATTCTCTCGTATTTGCTATTAAAAATATCTGAACCTACAAAAGGTTAAAAAGAATTCAAATAAGACTTTTTAAGAGAGTGTTCGACAAGACAATAATGTGGTAATTAAAAATGGATGTAGGCATGCGCTTTGAAGATATTCGGGATTATAGCGAGGAGATATATAATACTTTAATCGAGCTTCTAAAAACCCCAGGTCCCAGTTTCTCTTGCGCAAGAACGCTGGAAAACAAAGAGAAAGGCATTAAAGAATATCCTATGACGAAGAAGATCAAAGAGATTATTGGAAAATTTGAGAAAGAATGTGACATAAAATTAGTGGAAGATCATGGAAACATAGTGCTTATTGGAGGGCTTGATTTGAATAATGCTGCTGAAGAAGATATACGAAATATCCCAATAGTTCTTGGGGCTCACTTAGATGAAATCACTTTTCTTGTTACTAATAAAATAAGAGATGATAACAAAGTTCTCTATCCCTTGTGTAGTCCACCTACACGGGACTTTATTCACAGAGAGGCAAAAGTTTTAGGCCTGCGTAATGGCGAACTTCAATCAATTTGTGATGGCAAACTTTACGCTGAAGAAATAAGAAAGATCCGAAGAGATGGTTCGGTGCAGATAGAGAATTGGCGGTATCTGCTGAAAGCTGAAAAACCTGAACAGGTTTTGCCAGGTGATGTTGTAACCCAAAATTATATGGAAATCAAGGGATATGTTGGGCCACAATCGGTTATAGCTTCTAAAGCTTTGGATGACAGAGTTGGAGTAGTCTCAGTTCTTTATGCCTTGCGCTTTTTGTCTAAGCATATGCCAATAAAAGCGATCTTATCCGGAGACGAAGAAGGTTTTCCAAGGGATACGTCATGGGCGAGACTAATTTTACCAACATATAGGCGATTTTGCAGACATGATGTGATCACTATACTATGTGATGGGGTGAATGGAGCTGACATCAAAGAATATCCGGAAGACAATGAGAATTTTTTGCCGCACGCTCTCTTTGTTCCTTACACTGCTGAAGGAAAGGGAGGAGGAGATTATCGATTATTCTCGATAATAAAAGAAAAAGTAGTTCCTATCTGTGAAAAAAATGATTTTAAGATTCGCACGTTAACCGATTATGTCAGCAGGAGTTTCGATCCAAAAATAATGAACGAATATCCATTGATAACATTTATCGACTGGTCGAACGGATTAGTCAATATTCCATACTTCAAATGCCATTATCATGAAGAGATATTATTTGAACAAGTGTTGAATATAATTGGTTGTATTTTTTGGGCATGTACTTACCTTAAAGAAAACTACGCAAAATTTCCTCTATGAATAGTTTTTAATTTATTTTGGAGTTCCTTTGTTGCATTTATTATTTTTTCATACGCACATCTGAGTTCATCCGGAGACGTGCATGTAGCTATAAACACTGGTTCATAATATGGTTCCGCTC
>DTPJ01000084.1 GCA_011334435.1 Candidatus Poribacteria bacterium
CCTATTGTAGATATAGAGAAAACAAGCGAGGATCAGGATAAAGGTCCAACCTGAGACCATAATAATTTTTCTATGTTTCGGCATAACGTCCCAGAACATCTCTTTATCGGTTAATATATACTTTTCCCATTGGCTAAGGTCTGGCAATTTTAGCCTATATTTTCCATCTATTTTGCTTATATAGGATACATCATCATTTTCAGATTTTGTCGGCTTTTTGTTCGGATATTCAACCCATATATGAACCAAAGAGGCTTTTATATTGTAAGGTATATTCTTTGCAGATAAAATGCTTGCCAGAACCATAGCCCTGCTTTCACAATCCCCCTTTTGTCTTATGATGGCATCCTTTGGAGTTGGGACAAACCAAGGGACGCCATAATTAGTCCAATCATATTCATATACTATCAGTTTTTTGACAAATTTCTCTATTTCCGAGGGGTCATCTGGTATTTCCGCATCTATCAGATCAACAACGGATACATCAATTGGAAAATGTATATATCTGACAAAATTCCTTATAAAAACATAAGGATTTGGATAACAGACAATAAATGTCCAAAACAAAAATGCGATATATGCAAATACATAGATCTTCCATTTTTCTTTTATTAAAATATTCATTTTCTTAATGACATCAGCTTTTCTGGGTAGTTTGATGTTATCCCATCTATCCCAATATCAATTAGTTCCTTCATATCAGATTCATCATCAACAGTCCAAGCCCAAACGTTTAGACCTCGTTTATGAGATTCCTTTATAAGATTTGGTGTGATTATCTTATATGATAAGTTCAATGTGCTTGCACCTACTTGGGTAGCTTGATATATCAAGTCCAATATACTGGACATACGAATAACAGGCAATTGTCCGCTTATTAATAATGCGCGTGGTATCATTGGATTAATCTCAAAAGCCGACTTAACTGCTTCTGGATAGAACGATTGCAAGATGACATCTGCGACTGCATCAGCTTTTTCAACTTCCTCAATAACTCTTTTAGTGATATTATTTGGCTTGATTTCAATGACACTGATCGCTTTTCCTTTTGTTAGTTCAAGCAATTCACCTAAAGTTGGTATACGTTCGCCAGTAAACAGAGTTGAGAACCATGAACCTGCATCAGCCTGCTTTATTTCTTCAAGCGTCATCTCTGCAACTGCACCTTTTTTGTTTGTAGTGCGGTTCAGTGTGCTATCGTGGATGATGACAACATGACCGTCTTTTGTGCAATGGACGTCACATTCTACGCAATCAACGCCAATATTTATCGCCTCTCTAAAAGCAGAAAGCGTATTTTCTGGCGAATGACCTTTGCCAGATGCTCCTCTATGGGCTATAAAAACAACCTCTCTCATCTTTGTATATTCCTTTCTCGTATTTGCCAAAAAATTTAATACAAAATTTTAAAAGTCCTTTTCTTATAGAAATTCTAACAGAAATTTGTAATTTTAGAAAGAATAAAAATTCTCAGATTTTAAGGTTGGGTTAAAAAGCTCTTGACTATAAGTAATGCACAATAGTATAATCAAAATGGTATTATTGAGATCAAATTTTTATATTGTTGGTCTTATCTATTGACATTTAAATATGTCAAATTACGAAGGGGGATATAACAATGATTGCTCGTTCTATTTTGTCTTTTATATTAATTTTTCTTTTCGTATCAACAATAGTTAACGCTCAAGAATTTATTAAAGATGGCTTGATTGCTATGTGGACTTTGGACAAGGCTGATATTAACGGTGAAGTAGTTAAAGA
>DTPJ01000131.1 GCA_011334435.1 Candidatus Poribacteria bacterium
AATGTCCTAATTGCCCTTTTTAAGACCGATGTAAAAGCCACATCAAAAGTATATCCTTCTTTGATTAAAGCCTCTGCCCCTGAGATAGCCTCTTGGATACCTTTTGGGGAAAGATCAACGTCTGTCCAACCAGTGAATTTATTTTCCATATTCCATATACTTTCGCCATGCCTGATTAAAACAACCTTTTTGCAATCCATATTTCTCTCCATTGTTTCATTGATTTTTAACAAGGTTTGTCATAACTTCTACAAATTTTTTTGCAGTATATTCAATCTTAAATCGCTCTTCTACTGCTTTTTTGCCAATATTTCCTAATTCTTTTGCCCTTTCGGGATTTGATAAAAGCGACCCCATCTCTCTTGCGAGGACTTCGGGTTCATTCGGTTCATATATTATACCACCTTTTAAAATATTCATCAACTCCGTAAACGCCCCATGATTTGGCTGAACGACAGGAACTCCTGATGCGAGGGCTTCTATAACATATATTCCGAAAGCCTCTCTATGCTCTGCTGGAACTGATAAGATGGTCAGAGTGCTTAAAAATTCAATCCTTTCTTTGATATTAAGGTTAGGTAAAAATTTCACATCATCAATAACGCCAGATTGAGTTAAATATCTTTTAATTCCATCAACAAAAGGCTCATCGCCGGGTGTCATACCTCCTGCAATCATTAATTTTACATTCTTAAATCGATCATCTCTCTTCAAGATGACAAAAGCCTTAGCTAATACATCAAGACCTTTCTCCTTACATTGCCTTTCAAGATAACCTATAACAGGTGGATTATACGGCAACTCTGATTGTTTATACTTTTCGGTTTGTATCCCTGTGTAAATAACATGGATTTTCTCTGGTGGGATATTAAGCCTTTGTGACATCTGCTCTTTATAATATTCGCTGACAGATATAAAAGCGGAAACATCGCTTGCCCTTTCGCTCATTGTTGCCCAAAGTTTCGTCCTTAGAGGTTCGGGCATAGCATCAATCCATATATCCTCATCTTGAAGCAGACATAATATAGGAATACCTAACTCTTTCTTTATTTGACGAGCCATTCCTAAAAGCAATGCGTTAGACAACTGGACTAAATCTGGTTTTCCTGATTCTTTCAGCCAATTTGTTAGACGTTTTACTTCCTTTGCTTGATTGCCTTTCTCACCGAGTAGCATTGAAAGGGTCATATCGCCTAATTCGCTTGCCTGTGTCATTCCTGATCTTTTTCCCGCTAATTTGAGCAGAAAAGGTGAGTCAAGTATGCGGTCTAACCATCTCGGCGTTTTGCGGAATAGCAATGATTTTTGTTGAAGATAGACATTAATTCCGCCGAAAAATATCGGTGCGGAAGGCTCATAATTTTCAGTCTCCAATACTATTGGGAGATACAAAGGGACTACCAAAGGCTGGTGTCCATGTCTCTGAAGCTCCGTTATGATACTTGCGTCCCTAAGGCAATTTTCGCAGTAGAATGCGTTCCCTGAACCGGGGACAAGCTGCGCTATTCTCATTATAATCTCCTCCAATCCCATTTTTTACTATACTGCCCTATATTATCATTTTAAGATATTAACTGATAATATGCTATATATATTTCAATGACAGGGATTTTTTGATGAATATAATGGGGAGTGCAGGCTATAGGCGTTAAGTTAAGGGAAAAACGTTATTTTTAATATGAGATAATGTTGTTTTTAGCCCCGAAGGGGCGCCATATTTATAGAAACGATAAACGCCAAAATACAAAGCTCCAGCGGAG
>DTPJ01000758.1 GCA_011334435.1 Candidatus Poribacteria bacterium
GAGAATGTCATTGGAATTATCGCTTTGGCAAATAAGCCAGAAGATTATAATGAGCAAGATAAGGAATTGATTGAATCAATAGCCAACTATGTAGCACCGATATTAGATGCGAAGATGCAAAGAGATAAGCAGGAATTGGCAAGAAAGAAGGCAGAAAAAGCATTAATAGAAAAAGAAGAATTATACCGATCTGCTATTGAAAATGCTGGGGCAGTTCCATATTGTAGGAACTTTGAGACGAATAGTTATGAGTTTATCGGAGATGGGATCAAAGATTTGACAGGATATTCTAAAGAGGAATTTACCCCTAATATCTTTGAATCCATTATCATTGAGGAAGTTCTCTATGGAAAATATGCAGGCTTATCATTTGAGATAGCCATAGAAAAAGCCAGAAAAGAAAAGGAATCAAGTTGGTGGCTTGATATACGTATAAAAACACGTGATGGCGAAGAAAAATGGCTGATGGACACATCTGTGCAGATACGTGATAACGAAGGAAATTTGATTAAGACTATTGGTATAATCCAAGATATAACCGATAGAAAGCTGACAGAAAAGAAATTGCAAGAAAGCAACCGTCTTTTAGAAGAGACCCTCTCTGAATTACGCAAGACACAACAGCAGATAATACAACAAGAGCGTCTGCGTGCATTAGGACAATTAGCGAGTGGAATTGCACACGATTTTAATAATGCCCTGATGCCTATAATGGGTTATAGCGATCTACTGCTAAACGTGCCAAATATATTGAATGATCTTGAAAAAGTAAAAAAATATTTAGAGTTGATCAGAACTTCATCAGAAGACGCCAAAGACGTTGTTGACCGACTTCGCAGTTTCTATAAAACTCAACCTGACAAAGAGGCATTTATTAAAGTTGACCTAAATAATATAATTCATCAAGTAGTGAACCTAACCAAGCCAAAATGGAAAGATCAGTCATTATCAAATGGCGTTACAATTGATATTTTGACCGATTTGAATGATATTCCTTATATAAACGGCGTTGAATCTGAGTTAAGAGAAGCTCTCACTAACCTTATTCTCAATTCGGTTGATGCTATTAAATTAAACGGAGTTATAATTCTGCGAACATATTGTGACGGGGACAAAGTAACTGTTAATGTAATTGATAATGGATGTGGAATGACTGATGACGTCCTGAGCCGATGTTTTGATCCATTCTTTTCAACAAAAGGTGAAGATGGAACGGGATTAGGATTATCAGTTGTCTATGGCGTTATACAAAGACATAAAGGTTCAATTGATGTAAAAAGCAAACCCGGCGAGGGAACTACTTTCACGCTCAGTTTTCCTGCATTAAAAGATGATATAAAAGAAAGAAAAGATCAAAAAACAACAGATGTTTATCTAAAACCGCTTCATATTTTAGTTGTTGATGATGACCCTATCGTTAGAGAAATAATAGGCGAATTTTTAGAAAGAGATGGTTATACATACGAATTCTCAAATAATGGACGCGAAGGGCTTACCAAATTTAAATCAAACAAATTTGACCTTGTTATAACCGATAAAGCTATGCCCGACATTAGCGGAGATCAGTTAGCAAGCATTTTAAGGGAGATTTCTCCACAAACTCCGATTATAATGTTGACAGGATTTGGTAGTATAATGAGTTCCGCTGGCGAAATGCCCGATGCAATTGATTGTCTTTTAAGTAAGCCACTAAAACTTCAGGATTTTAGAAACGCTATACGTGATGTAATGGAAAAAAATGTAGCAAAATA
>DTPJ01000565.1 GCA_011334435.1 Candidatus Poribacteria bacterium
CAACTGCCAAAGTTACTGGATGCAAAGTATTTTTGACCAATGATATAAATCTTAAATGTATTGATGATCTGAAAGTTTTAATATTAGATGATTTCAGACGTCTTGAGTAGAATCATTCAGAAGATAAATACAAAAAAGCTATGAAACACTCTACTTAGGCGATGTCACAATTATAGCATTTTCAGGACATATTTGCTTACAGGTATCACAACGAGTGCATTTTTCATCGTCAATTTCATGCTTTTTATAAGGTCTCATCTCAATAGCATCAACAGGGCAATGCTGAGCGCATAGGGTGCAACCGATACATTTATCAGTTACAACGTATTTGATTAACGCAATACATTTATGGGCAGGACAGGTTTTCTGTATATGTGCCTCGTATTCGGATCGGAAGTATTTAAGCGTTGTAAGAACGGGATTAGGTGCAGTTTTTCCAAGACCACAAAGACTGCCTTTTTTAACCATATTCGCCAAACGTTCCAACTCATCAAGATCGCCTTCTTTGCCTTTTCCATCGCATAAGTGCTGGAGAATATCAAGCATACGTTTTGTCCCTACCCTACAAAATGTGCATTTTCCGCATGACTGATCTTGTGTGAATTGCAGAAAATACTTTGCGATCTCTACCATACAATCAGAATCATCTAAAACTACTAACCCTCCTGATCCCATGATAGCTCCAAGTGCTGTCAATGCTTCATAATCAACAGGCGTCCATGATAGCTCTGCTGGGATACAACCGCCAGAAGGACCGCCGATTTGAACAGCCTTAAAACGTCTTCCATTTGCAACGCCTCCGCCGATTTCCTCAACAATTTCACGTATCGTTATCCCCATCGGCACTTCAATAAGTCCGCCTCTCGCGATTTTCCCTGCTAACGCAAAGACCTTTGTCCCCTTGCTATCCTTTGTCCCTAATGAATTGAACGCGTTTGCACCATTCCGTATGATCCAGGGGACTATTGCATAAGACTCAACATTGTTTATTAGTGTAGGCTTTCCCCAAAGTCCACTTTCCGCAGGATATGGAGGACGCAGTCTTGGCATCCCTCTTCTGCCTTCTATGGATTCAAGCATAGCAGTTTCTTCTCCGCATATAAAGGCACCTGCACCTTCCATTATTTTGAGATTTAGACTGAAATTTGTCCCAAATACGTTTTCCCCTAAAAATCCTCGCTCCTCACATTGTGCCAATGCCTCTCTTATACGTTGGACTGCTAATGGATATTCTGCGCGGATATAAAAATAGCCTTCATCTGCTCCAACTGCGTAACTAGCAATTGCAAGTCCCTCAATAACTCGGTATGGATAGGATTCTAAGATCATTCTATCCATAAATGCCCCTGGGTCGCCTTCATCTCCGTTGCAGATGACATATTTTTTTGACGATTTGGCATGCTTGACCAAAGACCATTTTACGCCAGTGGAAAATCCAGCTCCACCTCGCCCACGAAGCCCGCTGAGTTTTATTTCCTCTATAATTTGATCCGGGTCAAGCTCTGTAAGACACTTTTTTAATGCAATAAAACCGCCATTTTCCAAATACTCATCTAAATCTGTTGGACTGATACTTCCAGCATATTCAGTGGCAATGTGTTTTTGTTTTTCAAGAAAGGCGCTAATATGAGGATCGCGGACAGAAATTGAATATCTTGTTATTGGATTCCATGACTCATCAGTTAAGGCTTTGTCTATAATTTTTGATGTTATATTGGCAATTTTCCGAAAAACGCCTTTAGGCTTAAA
>DTPJ01000325.1 GCA_011334435.1 Candidatus Poribacteria bacterium
CATCGCTGTTGCTCACGCCATAGCTGGAGAATTGCTTGGTATGAAGATGATCTATCTTGAATGTGGAAGTGGGTCTATTCAGTCAGTCCCTAATGAGATGATCTCCGCGGTTAAAGAACAGATTAACGTCCCTTTAATTGTCGGTGGTGGGATAGTTGACCCCAAAGAAGCTGGGGAAAAAGTGCGTTTCGGTGCAGATTTTATCGTTACTGGTAATGTATTAGAAAAAACAGGAAATGCGAGCCTCATACGAGAGTTCGCTTCTGTTATCCATTCCATTAAACCTTCCTAAAATTCGTCCCTCAAAGATGACATTATTAATGACTTGTTTCAATTTGATATTATTCAATTAGATTGTATATATAGATTACTTACAAAATCCCTCTAAATCTCCTTTTTCATAAAGTACAGATTCCAAAGCTTCACGTACAGCTCCGATCTTAGAGATCATATCCTTAAAATATCTCTCTACCTTAAATCCTAATCCCACTTTATATAGATCAACGCCGAACATACCTTCATCTGATAATATTGGATGTAATTTGTCTTTGGTAGTGTCAGGTTCGCCAAATTTTATCTGTGAAACTTGGTTTACAAGCTCTTTTAGCCTATGATCGGGACTCCATCTATTGAAAGGCGGTTTTGCGGTTGGATTAAGGTTCATCAAATTGCCATTATCGTCAATTCCCATAAGGTATCTGCACCAACCAGCGATAGCAAAGGGAATATATTTGAGTTCCTTTGCCTTATTGCCGTGTGCAATTATTGTATTTCCATATCTCACGCCTACTTTTTGAGAGGTATCAGTTATTATTCTTGCTGGTGTATCGGGAATATTTGGATTAGGAAGCCGTTCTTTTAGGACTTCCCTTAAAAACTCCTTCGGATCAATTTTGCCGGGGTGTTCAACGACTGGCAAAGATTCTTCATAGCTTTGGCGATAAACTAATTCACTGCACAAAGGATCGGACATCACTTCGTAAATATAGTTGATATTGAATAGACAGCCAAATATCGCGAGAGTTGTCTGGTTTGGATTTAGACAGGCGCCGACCTTCATTTTTTCATATCTTGCCACATCGTCAGGATTATCGCAAAATATAACGCCGACTTTCTCAAGATCAGGACGACCATTGGGAAATTTGTCCTCTATAACTAAATACGAGACATGCTCAGTGTTGACAAATGGGGCAATGACCGTTCCTTTCTCTGTGGTTATGATATTCATATCATCAATGCCAATGTTTTCAAGCATTTTCTGGACTTTATCTGACGGTCTCGGAGTTATCCGATCAATCATAGTAGATGGAAATGTGACTTTATCATCAAGATATTTAAGAAAATCAGTCTCAACAAACCCTCGTTTAATCCATTCTTTCGCAAATGTCATCACCGCATTTTTAAATTTCAAGCCATTTTCGGCGCAATTGTCCATACTCACTAATGCGATTGGTGAGCCGATATTTTTATAGCGATGATAAACAAATACTGCAATTTTTGCCATTATGTGCTTTGGCGAATTGATACCATTGGACAGGTCAACATCAATCTGAGGGATATTAACATCGTAGCCTTTTTCTGTGCATGTAACACTGACCATCTGAACTGATCTCTTAGAGAAATATTCCAATGCCTTCTGCCAGCCTTCAGGAGATTCTTCTTTATCGGCAAATATAGCATCTGCGATATTAGCAACTACCATATATTCGTTGCTTTTATTAGGAGGCATAACGACACGGA
>DTPJ01000622.1 GCA_011334435.1 Candidatus Poribacteria bacterium
ACGGAATGCTTCATGCTCTGGGTATTAAAGCAGATCTTAGCGCCCTCTACGAGATGTTATCAAAAGATCCGATGATCACGGGATAGATGTTTCGAGCGAGCAATTGGTGACGAAGTCAGGCTCGGAAACGAGGAGGACTGAAAAAGAGAAGGCACCATAAAAATAAACGGTAAGTCAATTATTAACTATATAAATAGTAGCAAACATAAAAAAATACCATGACCGAATACTATCTTGATATTGAGACCTGTATTGAGGGTGACAGACCTGACCCACTTAAAGACAGGATCATAACGATCCAATACCAAAGACTAGATGACTGCCGTGGGGAAAATGGAAAACTTGAGATCTTGACTGAGTGGGATGAAGGTTCAGAGAAGTCGATGTTAGAGAAGTTCAGAGACATTTTCATAACCAATAATCATTTCGACTTCATTCCAATTGGGGTAAATCTCTATGGATATGACCTTATTGTCATACTAAAGAGATTTAAAGCTCATGGCATTCTCGATATAGATCCTTTTGCATTTTTTCGGGACCGCCCCGTTATCGATATCAAACCAATTCTTGTTTTAATAAATCGAGGAAGTTTCCGGGGATATACGGATATAATAAAAAAAGAGCATGGGACTAAGATTAAAGAATGGTATAACAATAGAAATTATGAGAAAATAATTGAATACATCACACAAGAGGCCCAATCAATCATAAAAGCTTACCAAATACTAAAGGAAGACCTTCCAGAATTTAGTAAAAAAATTTGATCCATAATGCCCTAATTAATGCACTTTATATTACTTAAACTTGAGGGAGTGTAAAATTACCACGATCATCGAAAAAAGTTCTGGGCTCCAATATTTTTATCGTGTTTTTAGTTTGTTTTTAATTCTGGTAAAGTGTTTGTCTCGGGTTATTAAAAAGTCACAGTGGTATTTTTGAGCCAGTAAAAGATGGAGCGCATCATCTGCCGATAAACAGTATTTTAGCATGAGATCACTGAGCGATTTGCTTTCGAATTCTATCGATTCTACCAGAATATGACTCTTACATTTTGATAACCTATCCATAAGATCCTCCACAACATCATCAAATAATTTGCATTCCTTTGGGTTGATAACAAATGAAGGATCAGCTGAAACATCCTCATAATATACAAGAGGAATATTGGCATAAATCATCTTTATTGAAATTATTGATCTTTTCATGGAGGTAATTGCTTCTACTAAGGCCCACTGAGATATTACAGCAGAGAAGGGTTCAGTTTCGAATAAATGCTCAATAAGCTCGTGCGATGCAATAACTGAATCTCTCAACTTTCCAACTTCTTCATCTGAAATTCCTTTTACCAACATCTAATCTGCAATAATATTCGCATCAATATATCCTTTCTTCAGAACCAATCAAACCATCCCTTCTTTCTTCTCTTTCTTCGTGTAATTTTCTTTTTTTAGTAGGCATTTTTCAATCCCCTAATAGTCTCTCGATTTCTTCCAGCTTCTCGGCCACCTTCCTCCCCTTCTCGGTGAGCGATATCAGACGCCTGCGAGGAAAGGTCTCTTCGAGCTCCTCCTGGATCAGACCGGCGTCCCTGAGCTTACGGAGGGCATTATAAAGCGAAGTTTGTGAAAAATCACCTTTATTCAATATTTCTGAAATGGTCGACTTATTATTCTTGAGTAAGTATACTAACGCCCTACAAGCACTAGTTTGTTCTAACAACTCTAATCCATTCA
>DTPJ01000698.1 GCA_011334435.1 Candidatus Poribacteria bacterium
TATTTTTTGTCTATTTTTCAGGAGTTTCTTACATATTTATCATTCAAACATATATCATTTTTGTATCCTTTAAAAACTGAGGGTGAGTCAGCTAAGAATTTATTATTGACAGCATAGAATTTTTGATTTATGATTGATCATTGTAATTTTATATTTGAGGGTTTTTGATTTAATAGAAATGGTGAAAATTAGACATTTGGAGGGAAAAAATGGCTGTAAAATTAGGTTTTATAGGAACAGGCGGTATCGCAGGAGCGCATCTAAACACATTGAAGACTTTTGACGATGTGGAATTTGTGGCTATGTGCGATGTTTCAGAAGACAGGGCAAAATCAAGGGCAAATGAATTCGGCGGAAAAGCCTATACTGATTTTAGAAAGATGTTTGATGAAGTTGATATGGATGCTGTGTATATTTGCACTCCGCCGTTTGCCCATGGCGAACAAGAAAGGATCGCTTGCGAAAAAGGCGTCCACATGTTCATTGAAAAGCCAATAGCTATCACAACTGAACAGGCTATTATAATCAATGATTATGTCCAACGAAGCGGAGTTATCACAAGTGTAGGCTACCATTGGCGTTATCAGAGTAACGCACAAACCGCTTTATCAGTGCTAAGAAAAGAGAAGAAAATTCTTGGTGCTTTAGGGTATTGGATGGGTGGAATGCCCGGAACTCCTTGGTGGCGTGTCCGTGCAGAATCCGGCGGTCAGCATACAGAACAGACTACTCATATCTTTGATCTATGCAGATATATGGTAGGCAGTGACGCTGCGACTGTGCATGGTGTTGCTGCAAGTGGAACAATGACCGATATTCCTAATTATGATGTAGATGATATGAGCATGGTCAACATACTATTCAAGAATGGGGCAATAGCTAATATAACATCCTCTTGTGTTATGAATAATTGGGGTCGTGTCCATCTTGAAGTATTCAGTAGAGGATTAGTCGTTATGATCGGCGGACCTGGTCCATTGGTAAGCAGGAACGGTCAAGCTGAAGAAGTTCCACAAGTGCCGGGTATGGATAGGGACAGAGTTTTCATTGACGCAGTTAAAACAGGCGACAGATCAAAGATACTATCCCCTTATGCTGATGCCCTTGAAACACTGAAAATAACCTCTGCTGCAAGCAAATCATTTATAACAGGCAAGGCTATTGATCTATAATTTTTAGGCTAATATTAAAGATTGAGGGTCTTTCGCTCTCAATCTTTAACTCTATTGACTTTATAAGATTCAGGAGTGTGCAATTGAGAAAAATAAAGGGTCTATCCTTTGACATGTATAGAACACTAATTGACACGAAAGACTTTCATGAACAAGCTGTAAATGAAATTTTAAAAATGAGTAATGCAAAGTCTGTGAATGCCGATGAGTTCCACAAGCGATGGGACGAAATATACGATGATATTTATATGTCACTCGGTGACGGAGAATTTAAGCTATTATATCAAGTGAGCGTTGAAAGTCTTCATCAAACTATGAAAGAATTTGGCGTTAAAGGCGACCCAGAAGTAGGCGTAGGATTATGGATTAGCAAATATGACAAGGCAGACCTTTATCCAGAAGTTCAAGAAGTATTAGATAAACTATCAAAAAAATATCCAATTATCATAACATCTAATGTTGACAATAAAGATTTAGGTTTTGCCATGCTAAGAAAGAAAAATCTTCCAGTAAAAGCAATTATAACATCGGAGTCATCAAGATCATATAAACCGGACA
>DTPJ01000576.1 GCA_011334435.1 Candidatus Poribacteria bacterium
ACCATATCCAGCATCCTCAATAGCTGATATTATATCTTGCTCTGTTACAAGATTTGGGTTTAGATCAAGATATGCTTTCTCTGTTGCAATATTGACGACAGCAGAAGTGACGCCATTTAACTTTTTGATTGCTTTCTCAACATTAATGGCACAGGACGCACAGTGCATCCCTGACACACTTACGACAACCTTTTTAGAAATATTATCATTTTTTATATTAACGATGTTTTCGCTCATATTATCACGTCCAAATGATTTTTAGTTTAAATCTAAATTTCGTCCAATAACAAGTTATTTTTGGTGATTTCATATCAAGTAAAACAAAGGAAAATACAAGCCATTGCGACCTTTTCAAAGTATCATAAAGATAATACAAAACCTTAGCTTTAAGGATCAACAATGACAAAAAAATATTATCAAAAAATCATAAAAAACACAAGAAAATAAACAACAAAAATCTTCTTTCTGTTAGTGGTTCAGTGATATTGAAAGGTATGTAAGGAAATTTTCAACCTTTTATATTCATTGGTAAAACCTATCATTATTGCGTTTAGAACACTTTTGAAGCCTTATGGTCTTATTGGACGAAACTTAGGTTTAAAATCACGCTAAAGGTTTTTTGCGATCATTCCGATATAGAATAAAAGAAGGAGAAATTTAAGGAGTATTGACATGTTGAAGGTAGAAAAACGGTTGACGGACGAGGAATTAGTTGAACGTATCAAAGATGGTGACGCAAATTGCCTTGATATGCTTGTCAAATATCATCTTCCAAGAGTGCATAGCAGGATACATAATCTTGTGCCAGAATCTGATGTTGATGATGTAACTCAGGACGTATTTGTGTGTCTTATGGACTCTATCTCCACTTTTGAGGGAAGATCAACATTTTCAACATGGTTTCACAAGATCACTATGAACAAAGTTGCAGACTATCACCGCAAGACTGCTAAACGTAAGGAGGAGTTTAACGAAGAGGAAGTTCTTTGTATTATCAATCCATGGGAAGAGATGGACAATGAATTAGCAATAGAACAAATACTTAAAAGCATTCCAGCAAGATATAGAGAGATACTACTATTAAGGCATTCAGAGGATATGTCATTTTCCGAAATAGCAGACAAGCTTGGTCTAAGTTATGAAGCAACAAGGTCAAGATATAGGCGGGCATTAATTTTAGTGCGTAAAAGAGTAAGGGACAGGAAAAAGAAGTTGGACATCGCTAATTAGTTGATAATATCCTTTACACCAGCAAATCAGTTAAACCTTTAAGATTTGATGAGCGTATTGTCTAAATCAAAAAAGATGACTTTTTTCATTTTTTCTCATAACAAACGATGAAATGCCTTGCTAATGGCAAAATTTCATCATTTTCCATAAGTCTATTTTCTAATTCCAACGCGTCCTTATTGTTGAACATGAGTTTTTCTGCGTCAGTTGTGCCAATATTTCTCAAATATTCTTGAAAACTTGTTAAATATCTGACCCCTTTAAAAAAGATTATTTTCATATTCAGATCAAATATCATCTTTTTAATCTCTGATATTGAATACAAACGCACTGGTGGAAGTATATCATAAGCATTGACAATCGGAACTTCGGCATTTAATAAAGACAGGGCATTTGAATAATTTTCAATAAGGCTTTGTGCGACTATATGCCAATATTTATTCTCAAAGGTGATGATCATTCGTCCCGATCTGCGTAAAACTCTTTTGAGATGA
>DTPJ01000307.1 GCA_011334435.1 Candidatus Poribacteria bacterium
ATATGATCTAAATGGAACGCCGGCAATGATTACAAAGGAAGATGACCGTCTTTATCTTCAAGTGACAGGACAGCCAAAAGTTGAGTTATTCCCTCGTTCTGAGACGGAGTTTTTCCTGAAAGTCGTTGTTGCAGACATAAAATTTGTCAAAGATGATAGCGGAAAAGTCACAAAAGCAATCCTTAATCAGAGCGGAATGACTATAGAAATGAAAAAGGTTAAATGAAAATAATTTTTTACCAATTAACCAATTAAATTTTTCTGTTGACAATTTAATTTTGCAAATGATATATTATAATTCAATTATGTTTTATATCTCTTAGTAGTTAAATTACTCCAACTGGGAGGGAACAGGTTAAATGGTGTTGTGATGTTCAAATCGTTTGAGCATCAGGTTTGTGATCTGTATTTGTGAGTTAAAACTTAAACTATGAAAGGAGATTTTTTATGAAGAAGATAGTAATACTAAGTCTTATCTTCTGTGTGGTTGTTTCTTCTGTGGCTTATGGTGCAAGTGCCCGCTGGCAAGCATTGGGCAATGAGCATAGGTTCATTATTGATACCTCAAACTATGGAGTATATCCTGCCCGTGTCTATCAATTCAGCAATGCCTTATGGCTAATACCAAGATCAGCTTATGGAGATAATGACATCATGGCTGGTGTCCTTATGAAATTTAAGGACAATATGATGTGGGCATATCATTTTAACTTGCCATCTGCGGGTGTAAGCAAATTATCCTCTGCACTTAAAGCTTATGACAAGAAAAATGACCGCTTGGTAGGTTTAGAACCAAGAGTATTCCCAGATATATTCTGGGCGATGAAATCCGGCTCAACAGCTTTTGCTCTCAGAGGTGCATTAGCAATGGATAAAGCTAATACAACTGATGTGACAACAAGCGCAATGGCCGTTGACGTGAACGCTGGTATCACAACAACAATGTCATTAGGCGATCTTGATATTGGCGTTGGTGTCGGCATTCAAAAATTCAAAGACGATGATGGCAATAAAGTTACCGAAAGCACCGGCGGATTTTCTTTGGCAGTTGATGCACGATTGAATATGCCTTGTAGGAAAGATAAAAATATAACTTGGGTGCCAATTGCCAGCCTTAAAATCGGCTCTGATCCAACAGAAAGCGGAGTCACCGAAAATTCATATTTGGCTGGAGATGTCGGCTTTGGTATGAGAAAGATGTTTGACAAAAAGATGGTTGTTGCTGGGCTTGTCGCCGCATTAAATTCAACTAAAACAACACCATCAAGCGGAGATGAAGTAAAAACAACAGTTATCGCACCCAAATTTGTCGCAGGCTGTGAAGCACCGCTTACCAAATGGCTCGTTGTCAGAGGAGGCGCAAACGTTGAATTCTCGTCAAAAAGCAACGATTTAAGTTCAACGGATGTAAAATATTATTATAACTCTGGCATTAGAATATTGTATGGCGGGTTTATCGTTGATTGGATATTGGCAAGAGACCTCTTTTATAGAGGACCATACTTTGTCAGTGGGTCTGGGAAAGATGGAAGCAATCTCGCTACCAATATCTGCTTAACTTACGCTTTCTAAAATTATATTCTCTAAAATTAATAGCGGACAATATAAGTAAAATTGAGATGCTTCACTTCGTTCAGCATGACAAATTATCATTCAGCATGAAAAATTATTATTTAAATTCAATTCTGTCATCTTGAGTGTCAACGAAGAATCTTACA
>DTPJ01000492.1 GCA_011334435.1 Candidatus Poribacteria bacterium
AGAGATAAAGGGACGGCTTCAATTTTTGATAGATGTGGGATTAGGTTATCTAACCCTTGCGAGAAATGCGACGACTTTATCAGGTGGAGAAGCTGAACGTATAAGGCTTGCGAGCCAGTTAGGCTGTGGTTTAGCTGGTGTTTTATATGTCCTTGATGAGCCGAGCATTGGTTTGCATCAGAGGGATAATCAGAGATTGCTTAAAGCACTAAAAAATCTACGCGATCTCGGAAACACTGTCATGGTTGTTGAGCATGATCGCGATGCAATATTAGCATCTGATTATATGCTTGATTTTGGTCCTGGTGCAGGTGTCAATGGCGGTCAAATTTTAGCTAACGGAATTCCTATGGAGGTCATAAATAACAATAACTCGCTTACCGCACAATATCTTAGTGGCAAAAAGAAGATTCAGCCTTCACGTTTCAGGCGAGAGATCGGCGATAAATGGTTAGAAATTAAAGGTGCAAGGCACAATAACCTAAAAAATATAGATGTCAACATTCCACTTGGCGTTTTTACTTGTATTACAGGCGTATCTGGATCGGGCAAAAGCTCGTTGATCAATGATATTCTTTACAAATCGCTTGCTAAAAAACTACACAGGGCAAACACTCAACCGGGCGATCACGATGGTATCGGCGGACTGAAATTTATTGATAAGGTCATAAACATAGATCAAGACCCAATAGGTGATTCTCCAAGATCAAATCCAGCGACCTATATTGACGTCTTTACAGACATAAGGTTTTTATATGCAGAAATGCCAGAGGCAAGGATGATGGGGTTCAAGCCAAGGAGATTTAGCTTTAATGCCAAAGGCGGACAATGTGAAGCTTGCGAAGGCAATGGCTATAAACGAATACAGATGCACTTTCTCGCTGATGTCTGGGTGAAATGTGATGTTTGTCACGGAACGAGATATAAAAAAGAAATTTTAGAGGTCAAATACAAGGGCAAGAACATCGCAGACATCTTGGATATGACCGCGAGGGAAGCCATAGAGTTTTTTAGCAATATCCCTTCAATAAGAAATCGCTTGCAAGTATTATGCGATGTCGGTCTGGATTATATAACTCTTGGACAACCTGCAACAACACTGTCAGGTGGAGAGGCACAGCGTGTCAAATTAGCAAAGGAGCTAAGCAGACCAAGCACAGGGAAGACGCTTTATCTCTTAGATGAGCCAACTACTGGTCTGCACTTTGACGATATTCAAAAACTATTAGTTGTCTTAAATCGTCTTGTTGATAAGGGCAATACTGTCGTTGTCATAGAGCATAACTTAGACGTGATCAAAAATGCTGATTACATAATAGACCTTGGACCTGAGGGCGGAGATGCTGGCGGGGAAGTTGTTGCCTGTGGAACGCCTGAACAGATAGCTAATATCAACAGATCATATACGGGGAAATTCCTTAAAGAAATCCTATGAGTATAGAACAATGCTGTTAAATGTAATTCTGTTGATGATCACTTTTGATATAGTAAATCCATAAATCTCTGGACATCATCCTTGTATAATTCATTAAGTTTAAGAGATTTCCTTAGCACAATGCCTAACTTTTCTTGATCTATTTGGTATGAATAAGCATGTCTAAACCAATGTCGGAATGATCTCAACTCATCAAGTAACGGGTAGCATTCATCAGAAAAAAGAGAAGGTCTGATATTTGGTATGTCTTCTGTCATTCGTTTAAGAAGCCTTATATGC
>DTPJ01000488.1 GCA_011334435.1 Candidatus Poribacteria bacterium
AACAAATCTCATCAACGGATGCGACTTATCCCAGTTTATAACAGAGGGATTTTTCTTAATAGATAGGAATTTAGCAAAAGGGAGATCACCTTTGGGGTTCAAATTGATTGTGTTAGTTTTAGGTTCAATTTCTGGCACAAAACCGTCAAATATGGCTAAATCGTAATTATCCTTGATTATGCCCTTTTCTGAATCTCTTTTATCTATCTTTGCTTTTGTAAGAGATGTTTCAATGGCTTTTTCTAAGAATACGTTATCACCAACAAGTAATATTTTAGATCGCTCTGGTCTATGGAAAACGTAATACGCTTTGTTATCTATGGATAGATCGTCTTTTGTGTCAATTGACACCTCTATAATACCATCATTAAATTTAACCTTGTCAAAAATGACGAAGCGTCGTTCATTTAGGGGAATGCTTATCTTTTGTGCGTCAATAAGATTTTTATTATGATAAAGCTCCACAGTAACAGATTGTTTTTTTGACCTATTAAAGTTTCGTATGCCTGCAAAAACTACATTAGCGGATTGCTCTTCTACAATGTCTAAATCAATTATGCCGACATTGTTTACATCTTCTTTGCCAAATTTTACAAATCTGATCGGCACATCTGTATTGATAGATTGATCTTGTAGATTGTCTGTTCCATCGCTGAATATAATTATTTCGCTTTTAGGCATATCCTTAGCGAGAGATTCGGCTAATTTTAACGCTGAAAAAAGATTAGATGGGGTATCTGATGGTTTTTGTCTGTTAATACTATCTTTGAGAATTGATCTATCTGATGTAGATTCGGACACAATCGTAGGTTTATTTCCTGAGCGAATGATTGTCATTTTAGCGCCCTTACCGATGCTATCAATCATCTTTATTATTGATGATTTGGCGGAATCAAACCTGCTTTCCTTGACATCAGTAGCTTTCATGCTGGCGGAAGCATCTATAATGACAATGATATTGCGGGCTGTGCTGATTGATCCAATGATAAATGGTCTAGCAAGTGCCAATATGATCAAAGTAAGGATAAGCACTTGCAGAGGCAAAAGAAGGTTTTTACGTAGTCTTTGAAATAATGTATTTGCTTTAATATCCTCTATGGATTGTTCCCATAGAATATTGCTGGAAACAACTTGAATTTTGCGTCTGAGCCTGAGTATATACAGAAATATTAGCAATGGGATCAGGAATAAAAGATAGAGTAAATTATGGTCTAAAAATCCCATAAAACTATGATACACCAACCTCATCAAGTTGAGAAGATTCTAATTTCTTTCCAGCTTTGGCTTCTTGAATTGCATTTCTAAGTTCATCGGCATCCAAAGGATCATATTCGGCTACTTTGTCGCATTCCTTCATAGCATCATCAAATCTTCCTGTCCGTAGATAAATTCTTGCAAGGTTTATGTGCATCTCTCTGAATACTCCCTTCCAACTTTTGACGCCTTCATAGTTTTTCAACAATTCAAGAGTTAATGTTTCGCATTCTTTCAATTGTTCTTCTAATTCTTTTTGTCTGTCAAAGTTTGGATTTTTATCCCTTGCGTCTAAAAGGTCCACTGCTTTATCATAAGAGGAATACGCTCTTTGTATTTCACCGTCTTTTGTATGAAATATTGCCCTCAATTTTTCTCTAACGCCCATTTATAACCTCCAAAATACTCTCGGTTAATAAATAATTTAATATCATAATCTGATAATATA
>DTPJ01000318.1 GCA_011334435.1 Candidatus Poribacteria bacterium
ATGTTTTGGAGAGATCACTTCTTTTCTACCAAAATAGATGAGCGAAGATTTGTCAAAGCAATGGGGGTTCTTTGGTGACAAATATGAAAAGTTCATTATAAAAGGCAATAAAAATGCGGATTTAGCATTTTGAACCTATTGGTAAATTGATAAAACTTGTATGTAGGAAATATATGGGCTTGCTTGAATTTATCGCCAAAGAACCTTATCGTTCGTGGTGGGGCTAATATGAAATGTTCAAAACTTAATGATGAGATCGCAATCACTAAAAAAATTGAAGATTATGCTAATGAAACAAAGAGTTCTACCGAAGATTTGGTTAGCACAAAGAAATCGGATAGTTTCACATCATATTATAATATGGGCATTAGAACCATTTATAGCGGTTTGATAATAGATTTCTTGTTAGCTAGAAATCTTTTACATAGAGGTCCTTATATAATATCAGGCGCCTCTGGTGGAACTTGGGCTACGCATATCTGCGTGACCTATGCGTTTTAATCAGCAACGAAGAGATAAATAAACATTTCAAATCAGCATCTTTTTAATGGAGTTAGTTGGGATTGGAATTGTAGTTAGTTCCAATTCCAACACTCTTTTGTGCCAACCTTTTAGCCTACCAATAAACATAAATTTTCTTATATAAAAAGATAATGAGAAATCTTTAAAAGCTCCTCTTTGGAAAAGAGAGATTCAGAGGGATTTTATAAACAATCTAACTAAATAATAAATTATCTGAACTTATGTCTAAACATCAGTCTCTTTTAAGCGTTGATCTTTTCGTTAAAAATTGCTAATATTGTTAAGGCTTTTGGATATGCTGACTTTTGGGCAATTTTGACTTGATAAAGAGTTATTACGGTATGCTTCAATTTAAGCAAAGGGGGAATGTGTCGTGAAAATTTATATGCACTGGGATATGGAGGGAGTAAGCGGAATTTTCACCCGCGAACATGTCTGGTATTGGGAAGAAGGGGTAAAAGAACACATAGCAGAAGAAGGACAGAAACTCCTGATTGATGATATAAATTCAGCTGTTAAGTCTGCATTGGAAGCTGGCGCTAATGAGGTGATTGTATGCGATACACATCGTGGCGGAGGCAATATAGAATTGGATAAAATGTTTTCAGATTCCCGCGTTATATATCATGTCACAAGCAGAGATGCAAATGGACGTTGGATGCCCGGACTTGATGATACTGTTGATGGTCTAATGCTGATGGGTCATCATGCAAAGGCAGGAACAAAAGGAGAATTTCTACCTCACACATGGACGCTTGAATGGGCTGATTTCAGGATAAATGGACAAAGCGTAGGTGAAATAGGAATTGAAGCCTGTTATGCAGGTTATTGGAATATTCCAACGATTATGGTTCATGGCACTGATTTAGCATGCAAAGAAGCGGAGGAATTAATCCCAGGTATTGTTACAGCAGGCGTAAAACACGCAGAAAATCACGATCTATGTTCTGGACTTGGTGTTGATTCAGCACATCGTTTGATCGCTCAAAAGATTAGCGAAGCCATTACTAAGACAAGAAATGGACAGGTTAGCCCATATAAACCTACTTTACCCATGACTGTTACAATCCAAATGAAAACGAAAGAATCAGCGGAAAATGCCTCAAAAAAGCCACATGTTCGCAGGATAGATGAATATACAGTTGAATGCAAAGTTGATAGACATTGTGATGTAG
>DTPJ01000040.1 GCA_011334435.1 Candidatus Poribacteria bacterium
AGATTTTTATGCAAGAAAGTAGAGGGATTGAATATGCCAAAAGAGATTATTCAACAGATGCGTAAACAGATGGAAAAGATTCTTGAATCAACAGCAAAAGAGTTTTCAAACATCAGGACAGGAAGAGCGACAATTTCATTGTTAGATGGTATAACCGTTGATAATTATGGTGCAAAATCACCTATAAATCAAGTCGCAAGCATTTCTATTCCCGAAGCAAGGCTTATGGTTATTCAGCCATGGGATAAATCAAAGATAGGTCAGATAGAAAAGGCTATCTTGAAAGCTGACCTTGGGTTAAACGTAAGCAGTGACGGAAATGTAATAAGAATTACAGTGCCAGAACTGACTGAAGAGCGTAGAAAAGACCTTGCCAAACATGTAAAGAAACTTGCAGAAGAAGGCAGAGTAGCCCTTCGCAATGCCCGCCGAGACGCAAACGATGCAATCAAAAAATTAGAAAAGGCAGGAAAAATTTCAGAAGATGATAGCAAAAGAGAACAAGAGGAAACACAAAAAATAACAGATGAAAACATAAAAAAGATAGACGAGATGTTAAAAGCAAAAGAAAAAGAGATAATGCAAATATAAAATGCAAATATAATAATATGCAAATTGATGATTTAAGCGAAGAAGAATTAAAAAATTCCCTTAATATGAGAAAACTGCCCAAACACGTAGCAATAATTATGGATGGAAATGGGCGTTGGGCAGATCGCCGAAATCTGCCTAGAATTGAGGGACATAAAGCAGGTGTTGAATCTGTTCGGGAAGTTGTAGAATTGTGCGGTGAATTAAAAATCCAAGTTCTAACTCTCTATGCTTTCTCTACTGAAAATTGGAAACGCCCTCCATTTGAAGTTAATGCTTTAATGAGGCTTTTGATCGATCAGCTTAGCGAACAAACGCCAGACCTAAATTCAAAAAATGTTAAGATCAACGTCATCGGTGATATAAGCCGTCTGCCGAAAAGGGTCATTAACGAAATTCGGAGTTCCATTAATGTGACAAAAGAAAATACTGGACTTATACTTAACTTAGCTTTAAGCTATGGAGGGCGTCAAGAGATCATTAAAGCGACAAGGGCAATAGCAGATGACGTTAAAAAAGGCATTTTAAACCCTGATGATATAGACGAAAAAGTTTTTGCGAAATATCTTTATACTTCTGATCTTCCAGACCCCGATATTATCATTCGCACAAGCGGTGAGCTTAGGATCAGCAACTTTTTATTATGGCAGTGTGCCTATTCTGAAATATATATTACTGAAGTCCTTTGGCCCGATTTTCGTAAAAAAGACTTTTTACTAGCCCTTATATCCTATCAAAATAGAAAAAGAAGATTTGGTGGTATTTGAAAGGAATTGATATAGGATACAAGACACAAAATATGATTTTGTATTATATGTATCTTGTATCTATACAGATATGTTCTGGAAAAGAGTTATAAGTGCCATAGTTTTTGCAGTTTTGGTGATCCTCGTAATACAAAAAGGTGGTCTATGGGGATTTTTATCTATTGTTAGCGTTATCATTGTCATCAGCACTATAGAATTTTCTGAACTTGCCATTCCAAAAAAAAACCGCTTGCTTTTGATTATCAACATACCTATCAATTTATTGCTTTGTTTCTCTCCATTAAAACCCGACTGGATAAATGCTAATCTGATCCTCTGTTTATCTGTCATATTGCC
>DTPJ01000691.1 GCA_011334435.1 Candidatus Poribacteria bacterium
AAGGAAATATCGGGTTTCTTTTGATTTTGTAGGGCATAAGATCGCCAGTTATTGCAGAAACGCGATAGAGATTGCCGTTATCATCTTCATAAGTTTCGTGATCTAATTGCTTCATCGGTTTTGGATGATACCCTTTTGGTGGCACTCCGCCGACAAAGACAATATCCATCTCCAAAGCCTTGATGAGATCAATGCGATCACGTTTATAACATTCTACAACCTCATCGCGACGACCCTCCCAATATGCCCTTGTTTCTCTAATCTTTGATTGGACAAGCGTCTTCCTACCGAGAATTTCTTCATAGACATTATAGTCAATAGAATGTTCTCCCCATGGTATACGGTCTGGCTCTCGGTGTTCCAATGCTGCAAAAACTCGTTCTCTTGGTAGCATTATTGTTCCTTTCTCTAAATTTAATTATTTACTTGTATATCTCAGTGCCATAAATTGTCACTTCTTCAAGCATAGCTCTGATATTTTCTAACGGAGTGTCAGGCAAAATGCCATTTCCTGCTGCCAACAAAAGACCGCCTTCAGGACGATAGAACATATCTATCCATTCACGAATGCCTTTACGACATTCCTCTTCTGTGCTTTCTGGCAGGAGATATTGGACATCTACACCAGCAAGGAAACTGATCTTATCACCATATTTTAGTGCAGTTGCCCTTTCGTCCATTGCAAACCTTTGGACGGGATGGAATACGTCCACGCCTGCGGATATAAGATCGTCCATTAATGGGGTATTATCTCCGCAAGAGTGCAACCAAAAGTGCATACCGTAGGAATGGACATGATCGCAAAGCTCTTTATAAAGAGGATAATAAAACTCATGGAAAGTCTTTGGTGACATCATTGATGATGTTTGATGTCCGAGATCGTCTGATGTAAATATCCCATCAACTTTAAGCTCTGCAAATCTGTCAACAACGCCTTTATGGAAGTCTAACATAAGCCTTCCAAGCACTTTTAGCTCTTCTTTATGTTCATGGTAATCTACCATAAGATTTTCCATGCCTCTGATGCCCCAAAATTTTTCGTGGAATACGCCCCACCAATGACCTAAGCGATAACGTTTATCGCCTGCTTTGTTAGCGTTTTCTATTGCTGTCTTTGTGCCGTCAAATGTCCCCGGCTCGTGTGGGTTAGGAAAATCATCTGCGAATTTATCAAGATCATCCCAAGTAGGAAGTATGTTTGATGAATCATGCCCTCTTCCACGCGCTAAAAGATGATAGTCATCGCGATAGCCAAATCTGTAAGATGGGTTGCTATTTGGAGACGTATAACCTCCCGGGGTTTGGAAACCGACGACGAAAACATCATCAGGTATATCTTTTGATATTTCATGGAGTGCGTTGCCGTATTTTTCCCAAAGTCCTTGTCCCCACCATTTATGGAACACCAACGGAGCAGCTGGCGGATATTTCCGTTCAATAGCCTTTATTGTTTCTTCTTTGGTTAATGGTTGTCGTAACATAATTTTTCCCTCACAGTTTTTAGACAAATAAAACCTATTTTTATAGTACTGGTAATTCTAAGATGCTAATCAAAACCAGTATTTATCAAGGTTTGAATTAAGTGTTTATATGAAAATGCTCATTAGATAAAGCAAAATGCCGCCTATGAAAAAGTTTGTCAACAATAAATTTGTCATTCCTGCCCCTACTCCCTGCTTTCGCAGGGACAAGC
>DTPJ01000292.1 GCA_011334435.1 Candidatus Poribacteria bacterium
TAACGGATTGCACGGGAGACATCATAAAACATATATGGATAATGGTATCCGCCAGAGGCAAGCCGATATTTAAGCACAATGCCTGCGATGCCTTGTTGATTTAGCCATAGTGCATAGTGTTCGCCTTCATGGTTCGCCAATCCATGATAACCGCCTCCTGGACATATCACGATCGCCGATCCCGTTGCATTTTGCTTTTCTGGAAAATAGAGTGTTAATGTCGGTATATCTTTATCTTCTGAGCCAATCGCCCCTGGAGCGTCATTTTCCCAGAGCCTTATTATTTTTCTATCTATCATCATTTATCTCCCTAATATTGCAATAGTAAATCTAACATCTTACGATCTAACTTATGACCGTGGAAATCCTCATAATTGACATCTTTTCTGTTGCTATCTAATATGCCAAAAGATCCGCGGAAGTTCCACATAGCCCATCCCCAACCTGCCTCTTTCCAGAGATCAAGGAAATCTTTCATCCATGCAAGGACAACATCATGAGGAGTATGCTGAAAAGCTCCCCATTCTCCGACATGAACGCCAACGCCTTTCTTTTCAAGTTCCTTCCAAGGTTCAATGCGATCTTTGCGAAGCCAGTCTTTTCCCAAAATTTCGTAACCTCGTTTGAGTGGCCATGCAGGTTCAGGCCATTTATCGTTCCAGTTGACCCATGAAGCTTTATAATGGCTTATCTCCATAGGATCATATCCTCTTGTGCTTTGAGCGACACCAAGACCGACAAGACCATGGACGGGGTCTCGTCCCCAGCTTAGACCATCAGCAATGATCAGTCTATTCGGGTCTTCTGAATGTATCGCATCAACTAACCGTTTGACCACCTTAACATAGGTTTCCTCAGGAATTCTTGCTGGTTCGTTGAGAAGATCAAAGCTAACTTGATCGTTCGGTATGCCCTTATATCGCTTAGCAAAATGCGCCCAATGGAAAGCACAGACATCTAATGCCTCTTCGTCTTTCCATAAGCTTAATGGTTCAGCAGGTGGATTGACACAATATCCGGGCGCGCGATGAAAGTTAATATTAACGTGGACACCATGTTTTCTGCCAAATTCCACAGCTTGGTCAATCTCTTTTAAGACATCTTCTTTGAGTTTAAGCCAATCGTCAGATTCTACCCAACAGCGATAAGATAACGGCAAGCGGACAAAATCAAATCCCCAGTCTGCCATCCATTCAAAGTCTGATTCACGAAATGGCGAATTATGCTCAAAGGTGAACTTTTCTAAAAGATTAAATCCTCGCCAACGTGGAAGATGTGAGGGCGATATTGCAGTTTTTTGCTCTGGACTCATAATGATCTCCTTTACAATCTTGCTTTTTTATAAAAAACCCCTTTCAATAATCAAATGTTGATCAAAGTATAACGAGATTTATTAATCAGATCAAGAGGATTTATTGCTACGAATGCAATTCAAAATCAAGGCAAGGATAATTTAGCCACAAAATAAATCGGAAAATAAACACTGAACACAAGATACTGAACAAGAATAAATCACTGCCAATTACAGATCACTGATTACTGATCACTTTTCCGTGTGCTTCTGTGGCTAATAACCTTTTACCTAAAATTTGAAATAGATTCTACTGGTAATTCTAAGATGCTAATCAAAACCAGTATTTATCAAAGTTTGAATTAAATGTTTATATGAAAATGCTCATTAGATAA
>DTPJ01000044.1 GCA_011334435.1 Candidatus Poribacteria bacterium
GTCAATGCTTGTCCCGATGCTGTGATGATGCACAAGGGAATAGCAGAACATTGTCTTGTCACTCATGCAGGGAAATTAGGGTTTATTCTTCAATCTGCTGTATCAAATCCATATCAGCCTGACGATGAGCATCTTATTGCCTGTGTCAGTGAAGCTGTTGCCTTAGGTGCAGATGCCATCTCAACTGCGATCACTATCGGTGGTGACGATCAGGCAAGGCAGACGGAATTCTTAGGGAAAGTAGTTAAAGAAGCCAGAATTGTCGGCATGCCTGTCGTCGCACATTGTTATCCAAAAGGCAAAAACATACCTGAAAATGAAAGATTTGATATTAAGCATGTCCTTTATGCTGCAAGGGTTGGCGCTGAAATTGGCGTTGATATTGTGAAAACATATTATACTGGTTCAGCAGAAACTTTTGCAAAGGTCGTTGAATGTGTTCCTGCTAAGGTTGTGGCAGCTGGCGGTCCTAAAATTGAGAATGTGAAACAGTTATTCTCAACTGTCAAAGATATAATTGACTCAGGCTCCGCAGGCATAACTTATGGCAGGAATATCTGGCAGGATAGCAATATTAAAGGCATTATCTCCGCACTAAAAGCAATAGTTCATAAAAACGCCAACTCTAATGAAGCTTACGAGATATATATTAACAGTTGAAGTATTATAAGAAATGATTCGCAATTGCAAACAAGGTAGCCTATAGTATGTTATTGGGCGAGCAAATGTTCTATGGAAATATTTAAAAATGACCCTATATAAGATATTAGAGCAAAAAAGAGAAGAAATCCTACGTATAGCAAAAGAGCATGGCGCACATAATATCAGAATATTCGGTTCCGTTGCCCGAGGTGATGATAATTCTAAAAGTGACATTGATTTACTCGTGGAAATGGAACCAAATAGAAGCCTTATTGATCATATAGCTTTATGGCAAGATTTAGAGGATTTGCTTGGTCGTAAAGTTGATGTTGTAAATGAGAAAGCTTTGCATTGGTATATACGTGATCGCATTCTCAAAGAAGCAAAACCGATATGAAAGATGATAAATTCTATTTAATAAGAATTTTGGAATATATAGAGCGAATAGAAATGTACACAAACAGAGACAGAGTTACATTTATGAATTCCCCAATCGTGCAAGATGCAGTTATCCGTAATTTTGAAAACATTGGAGAATCGGTAAAGCAAATTTCAGATGAATTGAAGGAAATATATAAAGATATTCCTTGGCGGAGGATCGCTGGCTTTCGTGATGTTTTGGCACATAACTATTTGAGTGTAGATATGACAGAAGTTTGGAATGTTATTGAGAATGATCTGTCTGCACTCAAAAATAGGATAAAGGAAATATTGGAAGACATAAAATAACGAAGGGAAACACTATGTCATTTGAAATTGAAGGCAATGTTAAAACATATTCTCGCCCATCGGAGCTTAAAATAACGGACATGCGAACCGTTACAGTTGTCGGAGCGCCGATGAGATGCACGATCATAAAGATTGACACTAATCAAGGTATATACGGTCTCGGTGAAGTCCGCGACGGAGCGAGTAAGACTTATGCACTTATGCTGAAAAGCAGGATACTCGGCGAAAATCCTTGTAACGTTGACAAAATTTTCCGCAAGATCAAGCAATTCGGAGGTCATGCGAGGCAAGCAGGCGGAGTTTGTGCTATTGA
>DTPJ01000479.1 GCA_011334435.1 Candidatus Poribacteria bacterium
GCTGTCCCTTTTGGTATGCTGACGACAAACCAATCTTCATCTGCTCCATCTTTCGCCGTCCAAGTCTGACATTGCATTTTCTCGTTAAGCGGAATAATTGTCGCTGTTGATGAATTATCATTATTTGCACCATAGACGTTTAATTCGTTCTCTTTTTTTATGTAATATGCTTTATTTTCGTCTATTATCTGCCATTTATTGTCGTTTGCGATAACCTCAATCTTTGCCTTAGATGAAAACTGTATGCCTCTTATTAGGAACTCTTGTTTAAGGCTATCTGACATAACTTTATTGTTTAAGTCATTTACAAAACTCAATGGGATAGCGAAGATACTTTGCCCTTCATTTGATTCAACTGCTGTGCTTTGCTCAATAGTGAATGTGCGTAGTGCAGGACTTGGGTCTTGCTGATCATTGCTGTCAACAGCTTTAACGTAAAGATGATGCTCACCTTTTGACAACCCATAAAAAACTATATAGCGATCTTGAGTCCAATTCCAAGGCTCATTATCAAGACTATAATAAAAGCCCTTTATAGATGGCAATCTACTTGACGGATCAGGAGAAGTTGCTTTTCCTGTCCACCAGATCGCTACATCGTTAGATGCAATTGACTTGTTAGGTCCTGCAACTATAATAGTATCAGGCTGAGCGCCATCAGATATGGATACAATAATAGGGATAAGAGAAACTGCAATAGTGAAAATATAAATAAATTTATTTTTCATCAAAATTTATTCTAACTCCTGTATTGAATAGCCAATATTATTTGAGTATAGACTTCATCTCATTTTCAAATTCTTTAATAGTTTCAGATTTAACTGCGGAATGATGAAGCCTTGTTAGTTTTTCTATGTCAGTGACCTTATTTATAGACTTTTCAACTCTTTGTGGAATTTTGCCAAATCTTAACTCAAGCGTATCAAACAGAAGTTTTTTTGCTGTTTCCTTGCTTCCTTCTTTTATTCCAATCATTTGACCTTCTCTTAATCCTTCTTCTTTTATCATTTCGTATATAGGTGATTGAATCATGATGTCTTTCCTCCTCTCAAGTAATCTTGCTGCCAAATATTTATTTTTTAATCCTGTAAATATGACTATTGCACTCAAAAGATCAGCTTTTTCTTCTATATTTATTTGAGTATTTTCATAAACTCTCTTTTCTATTTCATCTATTAATTCAAGTCCCCCATTCATTAATGGTATGAATGGAAAAAGGCTTATCTCATCAAGAAAGTTTTCTGCATCTTTCTCCCAAAATCTAACTACCTCATACTTGAAAGATAGTCTTTTGTCTTCATATAGTCCTGTAGCTTGTAAAGATGGCGTCAATAATAATACAACAGGGATAACTTCTAAATTATGTCTCAACATTGACCGAACAGTGTAATCAATCAATCTTAAAATAAAGCTCCGTTCAAAAAGAGTTTGTATCTCAATTAGAACGATAAACTCTTGTCCATCTTTGAGGCTAACATATAAAGGATAGTCACTTCTTCTAATATTAACAGTTTCTTCTGGCAATTCTAAAATATTAAGTATATCAGAAGTCTTTATCCCTAAAAATCTATGTAAAATTGACTCTTTTGATTTATCAATTATCCTTTTTGTTGCTACATCATATATCATTTAGATTTGATATTCCCCCAAGTATCTGTTATTTTTCCTTTCGCTTGAACA
>DTPJ01000724.1 GCA_011334435.1 Candidatus Poribacteria bacterium
ATGACAACAATATTCCCTCTGGAAAAGAGAGACTCCCCAAAAATGTCTAAACTCATCTCCCGTTCCATCCATCAATCTTAATGTCTTGACACTGATAATTTATAATGGTATATTAAAGTAAATCTCATCTTTTTGAGGTGACTTATATGATCTTCCAAAATCATAGATTATCAACGTTAAGTCTGAAAACCAAGTTAATATTAATTTTTGCATTTTTATCATTTATGCCAACAATATTAATGATGCTATTTTCTTATTTTATAATAGCACAGGGCATCAGTAAATGGGAGGAATTGACTAACGAATTAAGAAAACTCCGTGTGCTTCCTATGATTGAAGGTGCAAGGACAGTATCATTAGAGACCAATGTCATTCAAGCATTGGAAAAGAAAATCCAGTTATCATCATTAGATTTGGCTTTGCCAGAGGGATATATAGTCGCAATCTATGATGACAAAGGCAACATGTTATTTAATTCAACAACCGATCCTTTATTACAGAATAAATTTGCCAATTTTGATGATTTAGGATTGCCTCCAGTAGAACTTTTCCCTCGCAATGAACCAGTTTTGCCAAAAGAACCAATTAAATTAAAAGATAAAGAATTGGCTCTTGCTGGAATGACGATCTATTCTGATAATGGTAGTTTATTAGGAATAGCGGTTGTCGGCAAAGTCGTCCCTTTGGCTCCTACGGATTTAAGTAATATGAGAAGAGGAATAGCTGTTATACTTTTGTTCGCTGCGGTTGTTATTTTTCTCATAGCGTTATGGATAAGTTCACTTATTGCTAAAGAGATAACCGAACCGATTCGCATATTGGTAAAAGGCACTCGTGAGGTCGCAGATGGGAACTTGCTTCATAAAGTTGATATTGATGCAAGAGACGAAGTCGGTATGTTAGCTGAGTCCTTCAATATTATGACAGACAAGCTAAACAAGTATGCAGAAGATCTGAGGCGGGCTGAAAAATCCGCTGCTTGGAAGGAAGTAGCACAAAAATTTGCTCATGAGATCAAAAATCCTTTAACTCCCATTCAATTATCAGCAGAAAGAATTAGAAAACGATACTATACTAAACCAGAGGAATATGATGAAATATTAAACGAAGGCACAAATATCATTATTGAGGAAGTGGAGCGTTTACGGCTTCTTTTAGACGAATTTATGCAATATGCACGTATGCCTTTGCTTGCGCCAACTTTAACAGATGTCAACGAGGTAATCGCCAATGCGTTAAAATCTTATGGTGAAATCCCAGAGAATATAGATATAATAACTAATTATTCAGATAACATTCCCAAAGTTATGATTGATCCTGAACAGACAAGGAGAGCATTTTTTAATATAATAAAAAACGCTATTGAGGCGATAGAAAAAGAAGGAAAAATTGAGATTACAACAAGATTAATAGATGATCAAAATCAGCAAAAGTGGGTAGAGATAGAGTTTTCTGATACAGGCGTAGGAATACCGCCAGAAACCATGAATAATCTGTTCACCCCACATTTTTCTACTAAAAGAGGCGGAGCAGGGCTTGGCTTAACAATTGTAAAGAAGATCATAGATGATCAGGGCGGAACTATAGAAGTATCAAGCGAACAAAATAAAGGCACAACCTTTTGGATAAGATTGCCTGTTTCAGAAGGAGAAGACCTGAAATAATATGAAAGTTTTG
>DTPJ01000077.1 GCA_011334435.1 Candidatus Poribacteria bacterium
AAGGTATTACGCTAGTTTATCAACTGTTGCAGTGGTAGCCCTAATTACCACATTTATATCAGATATAGTTAACGCGAGCTTATCAACTGTTGCATTGGTAGCCCTAATCCTCTCGTCTGTCTCAGACATGGATAACGCAAGTCTATTCAAAGCTGTATTAGTAGCAACAATTCTTTCGTTTGTTTGAGAGATGAATTCTGCTAATATTTCTTCAAGGTTTGTAACTCTTTCCTCAACTGTCCTCATAGTATTGATCCTTTATATATATGCTTTTTGTCCTCTTTTTTGCCAATCAGATTTACTAAACATATTTAGACCCGGATCAAGGATAACACCATCTTTTATTTGTGGTGGTCGGCTTTCTATGAAATCAATGTTTAGATCAACACCCCAACCAGGTTTATCAGGCAGGGAGAAATGCCCATCAACGATTTCAGGATACCAATTCCCAGCGTTTTTCACTTCTTTATCAGCAAAGTTATTGAAATGCTCTAATATTTTGCCATTTCTCAAAGTAGCCATTAGATGAATCCCTGCAAGTGTTGAGATAACTCCACCAACATTATGAGGTGCAATTACCATAGAATATGCCTCTGCCATAAAAGCCAATTTCTTTGCTTCCAAAACGCCAAAATTTGTCGGATCAACTTGTATTATATTAGCGGATCGTTTTTCAAACAATTCGCGATATTCTGAAGGGGTATATAGCCTTTCACCTGTTGCAATGGGGATATTTGTATGTGCCATAACAAGAGCATGAGCGCCAAGATCATCTGGTCTGCAAGGTTCTTCTATCCAGCCGGGTTTAAGTTTTTCTATATCCTTTGCAATTTCTATCGCTTGATGTGGCGCAAATCTTCCGTGCATCTCTATAAACATCTGCATATATGGTGGCAGGACACTCGCCACAGCTTCTATAAGTTCAATAGACCTTATATACTCTTTCCTTGTTAATTCCAAATCGCCATTGCCAAACGGATCAAATTTTAACCCCATATATCCTTTTTCAACAACCTTTAGCGCTGCATTCTTAAAGGCTTCTGGTTCTCTTTCAACGGTATACCAACCATTTGCATAAGCGGGAATTTTATCCCTTACCTTTCCTCCGAGAAGCTTATAGACAGGAATACCTGCTTTTTTTGCTTGACAATCCAAACATGCCATTTCTAATAGAGAAAAAGCGGTTATGTCCTCGCCACCGGGGAGATTGAAGTCATCACGGACAAACCTTTGATACATAGCTTCTGTATCATAAGCACTATGACCTATAAAATGTCGTCTGGTATCCTTCAACAATTCTATAACCGTATGAGTCCTTCCTACAACTCTGGCTTCTCCAACTCCAACAATGCCTTCATCTGTTTCAAGAACAATATAGGTCAAATTTCTCCAAGGCGTCCCGAGTATATAGGTTTTATAATCAGTGATTATCAAATTTCCTATGATAGATCATCCTTCCTTATGATATATATTAATTTGGTGGGGATTATCCCACCATTTTTGATTTTTTACCATTTTCTGTTCAATAATGCTAACTCAGCCTCTTTTGTCCAGACGCCGTCTTTAAGATGCTTTGCCACGTCGGGCATTACATTGGGCAGATCATCTAATTCTATTAAATCAAGATCGGGCAATTGTGGATAAACTATAACTTTTCCATGGAATCTCTG
>DTPJ01000274.1 GCA_011334435.1 Candidatus Poribacteria bacterium
CTATATACCTTATAAATAATTTCTCTAAAATCGTCAAGTTTAAAATACTCTTTTATTGCAGGAAGCAAATTAGTTTCCATACCACGATTGTCATACGCTTTACACGCAGAGATCAGAGCTTTCTGTGCTATGTAATAAGCGCTTCCCTCATCGCCCAATATATTTCCCCACCCATTAGAACGGCTTTCTTTGCCAAATTTATTAATCCCAAATGCCATTGCACCTGTTCCAGCAATGACGATCACTCCGGGCTTACAGATTGTCGCCCCAGCAAGTGCTATAAATGCATCGTGGTTGACGATAACCTTATCGGCAATATCAAGGTCGGATATGGCATTCGCTAAAATTTCCCTATCTTTTTCTCTGCCAGCACCTGCTAAACCGATATAAGCGACGTTGATCTTAGATTTATTTATATTAGCTTTATCAGTTGCTTGTTTTATAGCATCAACAGCTTTTTCTAAACCGACAGTATGATAGTTCGATCCGCCTGACATTCCAACGCCAAAGATACTGCCATTAATATCCGCACAAACAGCCAAAGTCTTTGTTCCGCCACCATCAACGCCGAGTATGTATTTCATAAAGCAAACGCCTTCATCTTTTCTTCATCAATTTCAAGACCAAGACCGGGTTTTTGGGGGACGTGAATATATCCATCATCAAAGATAAGAGGCTCTATGAACAAATCATCTAACTGAGGATTTCTACCTGTGAACTCCTGAGGTCTATTTGCATTCGGCATTGCACAGCAGATATGAAGGTTCGCCGCTGTTCCAATAGTAGGCTGTGTTTGATGAGGGACAAAATGCTTATTATATACCGATCCAAGCACGGCGATCTTGACCATCTCACTAATTCCACCGCATTTAACGACGTCAGGCTGAATAATGTCAACTTTCGCCTGTTCAATAAGATCGCGAAACTGCCAACGAGTATATTCATGTTCACCAGCAGAGACAGGCACATCAAGGGCATCAGCTACTTTGGCAATGCCAGCATAATCATATTGTGCTACGGGTTCTTCATAATGATATATGCCAAGTTGTTCAAATCTCCGCCCTTGTGCAATGGCAGTGCTTACAGAATAGCCATTATTAGCGTCAAAGCTAAGAGGAATATCATCTCCAATCAATTCTTTAACTGCCTTGAACATCTCATAATCCTTCTTTACATCAAAATCTTGACGCATCGCCCCCCAATCCATTCTTATTTTGATAGCCTTAAATCCCTGATTGAGATAGCTTTCAACACGATTGACCATTTGACTAACTGTCATATCTGCTCCACCGCCTATGCTTGCATACATCATCACCTTATCACGGTAGCAACCGCCAAGCAAAGTGTGGATCGGCAGACCAGCGACTTTCCCTAAAATATCCCATAAAGCAATATCAATGCCTGCAATAGCTTCTTGCTGTATGCCTTGGACACCGAGCTTGTAGGTCCTAAAGGTCATTTTATTCCATAGTTTATCTATCTCCAAAGGATTTTCGCCAACGACTAATGGTTTAAGTGCGGTATTGACAAAATTAGCTATAACAGCGGAGTTCATCGGACTACATTCACCTATGCCGACAACACCTTCATCTGTATATACCTGAACGAATATAGACCTAGTTTTTAGAACTGTTGCTTGGACATTTGTAATTTTCATATTAGAC
>DTPJ01000498.1 GCA_011334435.1 Candidatus Poribacteria bacterium
AAAGGTTCTGATGTAAGAGTTCCTGTCAGTTGATCGCCCTGAATATCGCCCGGTTTTTGATCAGGCTTGCCTTGATATTTCTCATATCCGCCGATCCACCATTTCCCTTGATGTCTTGATGATTCACGGTTGCGTGCCTTAGGATTGTCGCCTAACGTCGGTTGATTGTCAAATGCGTTTCCTGTTTTTGTCCAACCTCTGAGGTCGCCAGACTCAAAATCGGGATTTATGATGTCATCACTGACAAATTGTGATGGGGCAAGCATTATTGATGCAACATAACTCATTAAAATTAGGCTTGCGATAAATACTATTATTCTAAATATGTTTGTCGTATCTATTTTATAGAATTTCAACTTCCTTTTTAGCATCAGCAGATTCATAGACCGCACAGAGCATCTTTAGGACTGTAAGGCAATTCTCAAATGAAGATATAGGCGTCTTATTATTCAATATACAATCAGCGAAATGGAAGAACTGAGTATCAACATGACTACCAGTTAGATCAGGGACAGAAGTAGATACTCTGCCATCTTCAGATTCTTCACATACAGCGAAAGGCCACATAGTCGCACCGCCTTTTGTTCCCATTACTCTGAGACCTATCACTTCACTTGGGACAAATCCAGCCCAACCGTTATCTATGAGGACACTTGCGCCATTTTCAAAGTGAATTATTGCAGTTGCGAGGTCTTCAACGCTAAATTCATCAGGTTCTGGAACGCGATTCCATCCACTTGCACCTTTGCCTAACGGACCGAATTTAGCATAAGTAGCACCGCTAACCCTCGTTGGTTTTGGACACCCCATAAGCCACCAAAGGACATCAAGGAAATGGACGCCGTTATCTATCATAGGTCCACCGCCGGATAATGGCTTTCTCGTAAACCACCCGCCCATGCCCGGTATTCCGCCTAATTGTCTCAGATATGTTGTCCAACCATAATAAATTTCGCCTAATTTGCCTTCTTCTAATAGACGATGAATATAGACAGCTTCGTTGGTATATCTGAACTTCATAGCTACCATAGCGACTAAACCTGATTTTTTCGCAGCGGAGACCATCGCTTCGCCAGCAGAAATAGTATTTGCAAGCGGTTTTTCACAGAGGACATGTTTTCCATGTTCAAGGGCATATATGCTTATTGGGGCATGAAGATAATTCGGCACACAGACACTTACAGCATCAACTTCCTCATCTTCGCAAAGCTCTTGATAGGAAGTATATCCTTTGACTCCGTAATGCTCTTTTGCTTGTGTGAGTTTTTTCTCATCTGCATCGCATAAAGCGACTAACCTTGTATTAGCAGTTTGTGTCCAGCTATCCGCATGCCATCTGCCGACCCCTAAGCCGATAACAGCCATGTTCACCTTGTCTGTTTTTTTCTGATTCATTAATTTCCCCCTTTCAAATTGGACATTATACAAGTTAAATGATTATACAGGTTTAAACCAAAGTGCATCATTCATATAAGTTTTAACATATTGATATGTCATATATCCACTTCTACTGCTTCCGCCAGAATTTCGGATAGCAAAGACGCCCCCGCCAAGTTGCTTTGGGTCATCTTCATAGCCTTCAAGAATGACGCTATGACCATCAAAAACCTCTGATGGCGGACACATCTGAAGCACTCCATCGTCCCATTTTGCGTCTTTGGGCC
>DTPJ01000163.1 GCA_011334435.1 Candidatus Poribacteria bacterium
CTGCGCGCCTACCTCCGCGCCGACGACAACACCCGCGCCCAGCGCGACACCAGTGCCCACCGTCACCACTGCACCGACAAGCACAGCGATATCCACTGCCACACCAACACCCATACCTACCATTCAGGTAGACGACCTATCCGTGCCTGATCCGCGCGTCACTAACCCTGAATTGTTTGACTTGACAAAGCCTGAAGCCCCAATTCCTCAGTTTGTGAATGCAATGCGGATGGCGGGAATTGAGATCACAGGATCACAAGTAGTCCAAGGAATTACTTTCCAAGAACTCAAAGACAAAAACAAAAACCCCTTTGTGGTTGCTATCTATAATTTCGACCCGGACCCAACTCAAACTGGAGAAACCCTTGAGGGACCTATTGTAATTGCAATAAGTAAGCAAGTTATAGATCAAAAAATAATTCTTACGGATAAACAAAGAGATATTGAAACAGTGCTTGGCTTTAATGTGGGGACCGTACTTCAACCTCATCAAGGTTCAAAAGATATTCAAATAAGAGCATTTAATAGAGCCACTATAACATATAATTGGCAAAGAAGAGAGCCTACACAAGGAACATATAGTTTGGATTACGTAAATAAACAACTTAATTTAGCCAAAAGCGCAGAACAACCTTTCCCTATTCGTTTATCACATATAAGTTCCTCGGATACAGAACCTGATTGGTTAAGAAAAATTAAATCAAATGAAGAACTTAAGCAGGTTCTTAGAAATCAAGTTCGGTTTATTATAGAAACTTACAGTAAAAAAGGTGTGACACAGTTTAATGTTGTTAATGAACCATTTTTAAGTTCTTATTTTCCGCAAAGACTCGGTAGAGATCAATATATTACTATTGCTTATGAAGAAGCAAATAAAGTCAGAGATGAATTAATAAAAAAGGCTTTTCAGAACAATGAAAATGTTCCCGTTATTGAATTAGGTTTTAGTAATGCTGAAAACCATTTCGCGCATGGGTATGGCACCCAACCAACTCTTGAAATACTGAAAATGCTTGCAAATAACGGCTGGGTTGATTTTGTAGATGTTCATTTTCATATTAAAAAAACATCTAATTTACCATTCCCACAAGATGTTACCGAAACGCTTAATAAATATAGTCAATATATCAATGCAATTACTGGTCAACCAATAAAAGTAGTAGTTGGAGAATTTGATATTAATATTTCGGATATACCAACCACTGATAATTTACGATTATTAAAACAAGCTCAAATTGGTCAAACATATTTCAACGCGATTTTAGATGCAGGAGTTACTGATATTACATTTTGGGGAACTTCAGATTATGATTCTTGGTACGAGAATGGTGATTTGCCTTCAATAGAAGATCATGCAGACGCCCTACTTTTTAACGATAATAATCAGCCAAAACCTTTGAATTATGTATTTATCCAATCGCTTCTTAAAGCCTCACAATAATAAACGTCTTATCGTTTGTGTCTACTATTGGTGAGGTGTTATTATGGTTTCTTTTTTAATTTTTGATGACTCCACTTCAAAAATTCACAGTATACGCCGAATGCGGAAAACTACCCATCATTGATATCTTAGCATTATTTTCGTCAAAGTAGTAAAACGACTTTTTTGTAAGAGAGTCATATATAGGAAAAATAGCATTTTTTCAAGAAGCAG
>DTPJ01000733.1 GCA_011334435.1 Candidatus Poribacteria bacterium
CTGAACGAAGTGAAGCATCTAAATAGATTCTTCGCTGACGCTCAGAATGACAAAATTGAAAGAAGCATCTAAAAATTTTATCCTTTCAGTGTCCCTTCGTGTGATTCTGTGGCTAAATAACTCATTTAACCTGTTTTTTCTAAAACGAGAAGCCAATCTTGAAATATAGGCGGTCTTGGCGACTGCCAATTTCCATCAGCATCTGGATTGACTGTCCCGATCTCTGTTTCATTTCCACTTTGTGGGCAATAATAGAATGCCCTATATTTTGTATCCGATTCAATGCCTTTGACCTGGACAGTCATAAAATTAGGCATATATATTATCCTAACAGTTCTCGGCACACCTGCACAATAGGGAGCTCGGACATTTTCCTTCGTTGCATGGTTAGCTAACCATTCAGGATGAGGTTCAAACTGCCACCATGGATAACGCATAAGCAAAGCCTTTCCAATGCCTATTTGTGCAGACCCTGGCAATCGGTATGCCTCGTCCCATGGTATATTTCCCCAAGACATGCCATGCGGAGAAGGACCAAATGGCTTTTCACGTCTATTGACCTGCCAAATGCCATTAGCACCGTAAGTGTGACCACATGCACCGCTGAGGATACAAGACCAGAATGCGAATCGCTGAACATCTTGCAAACAACCTCCACCTATGGTCTCATAGCTTACCTCACCGACTAAAACGGGCATTTTCGGCTCTATGGCAAGCGAGTCAATGACCTGACGAACGGTATTCGGCATGCTATCCCATCCGCCGTGACCTGTCTGAAGCATATCAATATCAATTACAGACCGATCATCAACTTGATTATGCCCGCAATCTGTTGGATGAATGGTTATCGGATGATGATATGGATCAATTTCACGGAGATATTTTGTTATCTCTGTCCAGCCTGATCTTGCCTTTGTGATCAGTTCAGCTCTTTTGTCCCCAGGGGCAAGATAATACGGCATTATAGCTTCACCAGCCATACACCAGACAACAGGATATGCCCCGTATCTTGCTAACAGGTTACGCCAATGTCTTTTCAAGACGTCAATGCCGACGAAATCAATATAATATCCCCAGCATGACACTATACATGGAACTAATCCAGATTTTATCAGCCATTGGATACGAATATCTGCCATATCAAAGTAAGATGGATTGATCTTGCTATAATCTTTTTCCCAAGGGAAACCTGCCTCATTTGCCCCTCTTTCGTCAAACTGGTCCATGTCTGGATAAAGCCCAGCAACTATTTGAATAACAGTAAATCCTTTTTGAACTCTGTCAGCGGTAAGCATTTGAAATTCATCAGGGTATCGCAAACGTTTGACAAGCCCCATCCACCAAGTATCCGCAAGCCAAAAGAAAGGAGTTCCGTCATGATGTTCAAGATGCCTTTTATCACTTGTAACTCTTAAATTTCCATGCTTCAATAGACGGTTATCGCCATTATAAGGTGCGATCTCTACTTTGCCTTCTTGATCGTGCAGATCGCTGTTTGATGTATCTGAGCAAATCGTTCTGTAATGGTATAGACCAGTTTTCGGTGCAGAAAAACGCACTCTCCAAGTCTGATCTCCACTCCAAAATGTAGGGACTCTCATCTCTACGCCATCAGGATCAGTAAAAACCACGTCTAACTCTATATCGCTAAA
>DTPJ01000056.1 GCA_011334435.1 Candidatus Poribacteria bacterium
ATTTTAAATCATATAATTCCCTTTTTGCCTTCAAGAGAGTTCATTGAGGGTAGATTCATAGAGCCGTTTGTAGGAAGTGGTGCGGTATTTTTTGCATTAAATCCAAAAATTGCAATATTGGCAGACATCAATCCAGAGCTTATTGACTTATATCATGGACTCCGCTGTTTTCCTTTAGAAGTATGGGAAATATATAAGAGTTTTCCAAAAACTAAAAGAGCATACTATGAAATTAGAGCAATTAAGCCAGAAAGAATGAATTTAGCGTTTAAAGCAGCAAGAACTCTTTACTTAAACAGGACTTGCTTTAAAGGAATGTGGAGACACAATTCAAAAGGGGAATTTAATGTTGGATATGGTGGCGAGGATAGACGGTGGGTAATTAATCAAGAAACTTTAAAGGAAGTTTCTAATAGATTGAAATCTGCAATCTTGAGGTGCAACGATTTTGAAAAAACTATAGATGAAAGCATAAAGGGAGATTTTATATTTGTTGACCCGCCATATCGGCCTGGAGAACGTGAAATGCACCATGATCATTATTTATATGGTAAATTTAGCTATTCCGAATATCAAAGGCTATCTAAAGCTTTGGGAAGAGCCTCAAAAAGAGGAGTAAAATGGGCAATGACAATCTCATCACATCCCGATATTGTAAACTTGTTTGCTAAATGCTGTATCATTCCTATTCCCCGAGGTACTGGAAGAAAACCGGGAATCTTGACAAACAATTCTGGAGAAGTCTTAATTTGTAATTATAATCCGGAGGTGCTATTGTCAATCACCCCATGGCTGAAAGCACAGGGGCTTGTCCCGTGAGGGATAAGGGCAACTGGTTGACAAGGGGGCATAGAAGACTATGCAGCAGTTAAGAGAGAGAAGGCTAACCAACACACCACAGGATGTTCCACAAGTTCTGTGCAACTGTGGTCTGTCATTAAACAGAGAGGAAACTCCTAGTTCAAGAGGTTTGTTAAGTATAATTAACAAAATGAATATTGGCGAATTTATCAAGAAGAAAAGACAAGAAAAAAACTTATCTTTAAGAGAATTAGCAAAGAAAGCAAATTTATCCCATACCTACATAGCAAGACTTGAGCAGAATAAACTAAGACCAACATTTGAAAAACTACAGATAATTTTAGAAGCTCTTAATGTTTCAATAAAAGAATTTTTTGGCATAGATAGAAGCATGCCATTAAAGAAAGAACGACTAATCCCAATAATTTCATGGGTACAAGCTGGCTCATGGCATGAAGTATGTGATGTATTTCCTCCTGGGCAAGCCGATGAGTGGATCTTAACTGATTTAATAGGAGAGAATATGTTTGCACTAATTGTTAAAGGCGATAGTATGGAACCTGAGTTTGTGGAAGGCGACATTATCATCGTTAATCCTCATATTGAACCAAAGCCAGGGAACTATGTTATCGTCAAGAACGAAGATAATAGCGAAGCGACTTTTAAACAGCTTGACAAGTATGGAGATATTCTAATATTGCATCCGCTGAACCCAAAGTATCCTGATATAGAGTTAACGCCTCGTCATAAAGTAAGGATCATTGGCAAGGTCGTTGAAAAAAAGAAAAAGATATTAATGGGGTATTAAGATGAAAAATACACTTTATTAC
>DTPJ01000825.1 GCA_011334435.1 Candidatus Poribacteria bacterium
AAGGGTTTCTTGGACAGTTCACGAAAGACTTACATTCCCAATAGTGAGACTGCCTTATGATTTGACCAAGCCTTCAAGAGAATTTTTGAGATCAAAGTTGATGTGGATAGGCTTCTCAATTGCCGGGGGAATTGCACTTTGGAATGGAATTCACGCTCTATTTCCTCCGTTTCCACAGATACCTACTCGTCAATTTGAGATAAGCCAATTTTTTCCTCAACGCCCATGGAACGCTATGGGCTGGACGCCTGTATATATGCTTCCGTTTGCTATTGGATTGACATTTTTGATGCCTTTGGATTTGTCCTTTTCAATATGGTTTTTTTATCTGTTTTGGAAGGCTTTAAGGATATTGGGCAGTGCATTAGGTATGCAAAGCCTCCCCGGATTTCCTTATGATGGTCCTCAAACTTCTGGGTCTTACATTATGATCACAATATTAGCGTTATGGGGAAGCCATAAGCATTTGAGAAATATACTCCAAAGTTTATTTACGAAGACTGGCAATGAATATAAATCTGCATTGGCTATTGGGATAATAGGTATTTCGTGGCTTTTTGTGTTTGCCTATAAAATGGGCATGGTCTGGTGGGTAATTCCGCTTTATTTTGGAATATATTATGTTATGGGATTAAGCATAACACGAATTAGGGCGCAATTAGGACCGCCAACACACGAGATGTTTCAGGCAACACCCCATCAGATCATCATTGATGCTTTCGGCACAAGACGCCTCGGGACATCAACTTTGACATCTTTTGCGGTTCTATGGGGATTTAATCGCGGGTATAGGGCACATCCAATGCCACATATTCTTGAAGGATTTTGGCTTGGAGAACATACTAAAACGGATATAATAAAACTTGCGGTTGCTATGCTTATTGCTACTGCGGTATCAAGCGTCACAGCCTTTTGGTCTTTTATAGAGATGTCATACCGCAACGGAGCAAGCGTAAATCCACCATGGGGAGGGTTTGATCATCTTCAAAATTGGCTTTTTTATACCTCGTCAACTAAGGTATTAGAGCTTATTTTTATGGGAATAGGTGCGTTTGTAACGCTTGTCTTGCATATACTCCGAATTAGGTTTCTTTGGATAACGCTTCATCCTGCTGCCTATGCTCTCACTGGTAGCACATGGACGCTAAGCTGGCTTTGGTTTTCAATATTTCTAAGCTGGTTGTGTAAAAGATTGATCATCAGACATGGCGGTATTAAAGGCTACCGTGTCGCTTTGCCATTTTTTATGGGACTTTTATTTGGCGACTACATTATCGGCGGTCTTTGGATAGTGATTAGATTAATAACAGGCATTCAAACCTATGTCTTTTGGAGATGAAAAAGAACTGCTAAATTCAACCATTCCTTAAATTCTAATAATTCATCATCTTACTAACTTGTAATTGTTTACTTTAAGATGTTTACTGGTATTAGGATCTTCATCAGTGACACCAATAATGGGGTGCAATACAAGAGAACCAGAAAGCATTGTTTAAAAGGAAATTTACTTGACAGAATAAAACCACTATGATAATATGAAAGTATGGAAAACGCAATAAAAATCAAGGAAAAGTTTGTTGTAATAGACTCAAAAGATAACGTTGCTACTGCAAGAACTGAGGTTGACTCA
>DTPJ01000331.1 GCA_011334435.1 Candidatus Poribacteria bacterium
GATATTGCTGTCCCTTGATCATAAAGCATATTTAGTATGGATTGAACATCTATTCCATATCTCAAAATATCAGATATTCTAACTTTGGTCGGAAACGATTTGCTGTTCACTTGGATACAAAATATCTGCTTATAATCGCTTTTGACCAATCGGGAAAACCAAACAGGGTTATTCTTAAATCTACCATAGCTTATGTTAGGAATTTCAAGGCAGTCAACTTCATTAGTCTCAAATTGTAGCAATGCAGTTTCAAGATCACTTGCATATATAAGCTTTATTCCATCAAGATATGGGCGTCCATATACATGGTCTTCGTTAGCGATAAGATTTAATACCTCGCCTTCTGATCCAGTTCCTGTCTTGACTTTAAAAGGACCACTACCTATCGGTTTCTGGAGAAAGACGCCCTTTTGTATAGACTCTCTTGGGACAATCCAAGCGACAGGCGAATCTAAACATGACAAGAACGTATCATCAGGTTTTTCAAGCGAAATCTGAAAGTTGTTTTCATCTATAATTTTCAAGCCCTCAACTTCTTTTGATTTACCAGAACGATAATTGTTAACGCCTAAAATAAGTCCGAGACTTGATTGATTTAATAGGTATGGTTCAGCGTTAATTATAGACCTCTGCAAAGAAAATTTTATGTCATTAGCAGTGATCTTTCTGCCATTGTGAAATTTAGCAGAATTTGAGATATGGAATGTATAAGTTGTTTTGTCTTCAGAGATAGTCCATGAATCAGCGATGCAAGGCAAAATTTTTCCATTTCTATCTAAGCTAATAAGCCCATCAAAAAGGCTATCACTAATACAATATTCTATACTTGTGAGGGTTTTTGTAGGATCAAGCGTGAGAGTGTTTTGAAAAACTGCAAGTCTTATAACTCCACCATATTTCGGCGGGATAGCAGAATTAGATGTCAAGGCAAATATAAAAGTTAGCAGGAGAATCAACAATTTAAATTTTATTTGATTCATGTCAAGAATTCCTGATGGTCTGACTTGTTTAGGGAGCAGACCAAATTAACTCTCCGTTGCTGTTAAAGAAAGTCAATGATGAAACTGCACGTTTTTCAAGTATTCCTTTAGGTTTATTAACAACCTCAGTAGCCCCCAAAGTTACACGAGTTTGACCAGTAACATCACGCAAGACAAGTCTTGGACCGCCATCAAAAATGTCGATCATTGCCCTATATTTGTCATCTTTTCTGCTATAAATCGCAAAAAATGGTTCTCTGGTATCAGGAGATACGGCAAGCACGGCAAGTATTTTGCCATCACTGCCAACCAATCTAATTTGCTCAGCTTGCAACAGTGTGCTTGTTTGAGGTGCTTCTTGAGCGATAACAGTCTTTTCAGAAAATATGTAGCCCGATATTAATCCCCCTAATAATCCCGCGATAATTGCTGACGATAATAATACAATATACTGTTTTCTATTCATTTGAAGTTCCTTTCTTATTCATTATGGTTATGGTTTTCTCCGTGATTGTGATTATGAGAATCTTCTTTGGAATGACTAAAATCGCATAGAAGTGAATCCATACAGCCAGATTCGCCACATTCTAATTGGATAGTTGTATGTAATATACCAAATTTTTCTTTTAACATATTGCCTATGGCA
>DTPJ01000236.1 GCA_011334435.1 Candidatus Poribacteria bacterium
ATTGGCAAATTACCTTCTACCTTTATAATAGATCAAAATGGCAACATATTTAAAGAATATTTCGGTTACCGAGGCTCTCATCTGCTTGAGCTTGATATAAAAAAATTACTTCAAGATCAATAAATTCTGAAAGGAATTGAACTATGCCAAGTTTCAATATGGATGATCTATTAAGAATAGCAGTGGAGAGGAATGCTTCTGACCTTCATATAACTGTTGGGCGCCCGCCTGTGCTAAGAATTCATGGACAACTGATTGATTTAGAATATGAACCGTTAGATGGCAGAACTGCTCGTAATTTAGTTTATTCAATCATTTCAGAAGACAATCAGAAACGATTTGAAGAAGAACTTGAATTGGACTTTGCTTATGAATGCGAAGGGGCAGGCAGATTTCGTGTCAATGCCCACTGGGATAGAGGCTATGTCGGAGCAGCGTTTAGAGTTATTCCATCTAGGATACCATCTCTTAAAGAATTAAATATGCCGTTATTGCTTGCTGATCTTTGTAGGTTCCCATCAGGTTTGATAGTGATAACAGGTCCAACAGGTAGCGGAAAATCAACAACATTAGCGTCAATGATAGATATTATCAACAGTGAACGAAGATGTCATATCGTCACAATTGAGGACCCTATTGAATATTTACATCAACACAAAAAAAGCATTGTAACACAAAGAGAAGTCGGAAATGATACAAAGTCATTTGCGGATGCACTTAAACGAGTTTTGCGTCAAGACCCAGATGTTATACTCGTTGGCGAAATGCGAGACCCAGACTCAATATCAATGACAATCACCGCAGCAGAAACAGGGCATTTAGTCCTCACTACACTGCATACCGTAGATGCCCCTCAAACAATAGACAGAATCGTAGATGTATTTAGCCCACATCAACAAAATCAGATCAGAATGCAGTTAAGCGGAACATTAAGGGCAGTAATTACACAACAACTGTTGCCAAGAGCGAATGGAACAGGGCGTATATCCGCCCAGGAGATAATGCTTAGCACCCCCGGTGTCCGAAATCTTATCAGAAAAGGAGAGACACACCAATTATATACACTGATACAAACCAGCAGACAGATAGGCATGCAAACGATGAATCAATGTCTCAGAGATATGGTTAACGCTGGTTTGATCACAAGAGACGTTGCCTTATCTAGCACAGCAAACGTTGATGAATTAAGACAGTTATTAGGAATGCCGGCAAATTCATCACAAATGAAATGATAGTTAAAGGTTAAAGGTTGAAAGTTAAAGGTTAAAGGTTGAAGGTTGACTGATCACTATTGCCACAAGTAGAGGAATTTTATAAATAATCTATTATGGACAATCTAATTGAATAATATCATTTCCCGATTGGAACACACATTAATATTGTTATTTTGATAATAATGTCATCTGGTAATTCTGAGATGCTATCCGAAACCAGTATTTATCAAAGTTTGAATTAAATGTTTATATGAAAATGCTCATTAAGTAAAGCAATATGTCACCTATGAAAAAGTTTGTCACCTATGAAAAAGTTTGTCAACAATAAATTTGTCACCAGTAGATCGGAGAAAGAAAATACTAATCCTTTTAGAAGGCAAAATCCATTGGGTCTCTAAAGGACC
>DTPJ01000304.1 GCA_011334435.1 Candidatus Poribacteria bacterium
AACCAGCAAGACCTTTTGAACTCTGGAACATTGGCAATTATGAGACTGTTTACTGGCAGGAAAAACAGGATGAATACCTTGCTTTCATGCTCAAACTCTATCAGGCTCAACCTTTAACAGGTTTTAGATATTTGCATGGAAGAAAAGGAGACAGAGCAGTTCATATCGGTCCTTTGAATGCTCCCGTTACGATGGAAGAGGTTGAAAAGGTTGTAATTGAATGTAGAGCAAACAATTTCAACAAAGCAGATGTCCTTGGCTGGGAGTGGAGTTATGAAGTAAATGAACTGGCGAAAACTTTAGCAGAGAAGAATGGAGTTGATATAAAACTTGTTCAAATTCCATCGGTGAATGAAATAAAATCTTCCCTTGTTGGATTTGACCTGAATTTGCTGAAAGTTCCTGATGAAGCAGTTGAAAAAGAACTTTTGAAACATATTAAGTTTGCTGAAGTTGCCTATCTGGAAATTGAAACAAAGATTGAAGGTAATGAAGTTACCTTGAAAATCACAGACTTTCAAGTCCCTCCAACTGCAGAACTCGCAGAGATTGCAAATAAGGTAAAGGACTCAAGAGAACTTATTGATTATTGGGCAATTGACTGGGATTATAAAGGCGATACATTCCACAATCAATGGCAGAGTTTCAGAACGAAAAAAAATCTGAGAGTAGACTATGAAGCAAAACACAGGTATGAAAATTCAGGAGAATATCAGATTATGGTTAAAGTGATAGATGTTTTCGGAAACGATACAAATAAAATAATAAAAGTGAGGGTAAAATGATAGAAAAAATAATTATAGAAAATTTTAGGTCCATCAAAAGTCAAGAAATTAAACTCGGTCATATAAATGCATTTGTCGGACCTAATAATGCAGGAAAATCAAATATCATGAAGGCATTAAATTTAGTTCTTGGGGATACTTATGCATCTGTGCGTTCCTTTGACGAAAAAGACTTCTACAACTACGACAAATCAAATCATATTAAAATAGAGGTCAGATTTGATTCACCATTGACTTGCAATTCTAATGTTTATGGATTCCGATTAACTTTTGATGGTGCAGAGTGTGATTATCTTGCAGTTGATAGTGATGGTAACGCAGTTACTTACCCATCATCTCGACGAGATGTTAAAGTTTCTAATGAAATGAAGGAGGAAGTTGCCTTGATGTACTTGGGACTTGAACGCCAAGCCTCACACCAAATTAGGGCGACTCAATGGACATTATATGGCAAACTATTGAGGCATATTGAAAAAGGGATAGACGATTTAAAAAAACAAAATTTCAAAAGTAGCATTGAAAATTCTTATAACTCTGCTATTCATCCCGATCTACAACAAATGGAGGATATTTTAAAAACCCATGTTAAAAACCAAACGGGGTTGGATTTGCACCTGCGCTTGTCAGTTATGGATCCTATAGAAACTATCAAAAACCTTAGACCGTATCTACAGGAAGCCCCACCATCAAAGGAGTTTGACGCTGAAGATATGGGAGCTGGAACTCAAAGTGCGTTAGCAATAGCGATTGCAAGGGCGTATGCAGAAATAATTAGACAACCATTAGTAATGGCTATTGAGGAACCAGAACTCTATCTCCATCCGCATGGATG
>DTPJ01000173.1 GCA_011334435.1 Candidatus Poribacteria bacterium
GGGAGTTTTTTCTTGCAAAAAAGATGTTTTCGTGATATACTAATCTAAGATAAGATAAAGGCAAATCAAGGCTTTTCGTAATCATTAGGTATGTGGATAACTCATTGATATTCTAACCATATAATTAGCCACTTTATCTACAAGATCAGGGTCAGGATATATCACTTCCGAAATAAAATTTCCTGTGGAATTTTTAGTTAAAAAATTAAGTGAAAAAATGCCTTTATTTTTCGTCAAAAATGTAGTAATATCAACGCTTTACAAAGTTTTCCACATATGTGGAAAAGTCTGTGTATAACTTCTAAATTTCTTAAATCAAGATAGTATCTTAATTATTCAAATTCTTTCAAACTTCGGAAACCAAAAAACCTAAATGCAATCTTATAAATTTATATGTGGATAAAATGTGGATAACTTCCGAAAATGGTTTTCGAGGGTAGAACCTCAAAGAAAGGATCATGTCTATGGCAGATAAAACAGCAGGAGAAATATGGGCGGAAGTTATTGATACCGTAGAAAGAGGTTTGGGCGGAAATACTGTTATATGGTTAAGGCAAACCAAAGCTGAGTCTTTCGCAAATGGCGTTTTATCTGTATCTGTGCAAAACGTGTTTACAAAAAACGTCATAGAGGAGGAATACCTAAAACAAATTCGTTCCGCATTGAAAAGCATAACTAATGCCAATACAGAAGTAAATTTTGTTGTTCAGATTGAAAGTCCATCTGAAGAAGCCGATCAGAAAAAGAAAGAGGTTTCCCCAGTGAGTTCATCTGATCCGTCCTCTTCTTTGAACCCTAAATACGCTTTTGATAATTTTGTGGTTGGGCCAAGCAACAGGTTCTCTTACAATGCAGCTTTGGCAGTTGCCGAATCGCCAGATGGAAAGGCTTATAACCCCTTGTTTATCTACGGTGGCGTTGGGTTAGGCAAAACTCACTTGATGCATGCAATTGGAAATTATATCAAAGACAATAATCCTAACCTGAAAGTCTTATACATGTCATCAGAGACCTTTATGAATGAGATGATAGAAGCTGTCAGACGTGGAATGGGGACATCAGAGTTTCGCAATAAATATAGAACAGTGGACGTCCTATTAATTGACGATATTCAATTTATGCGTGGCAAAGATGGCACACAAGAGGAATTTTTCCATACATTTAACACACTTCACAGTTCACAAAAACAGATAGTTTTATCAAGCGACAGTCACCCTAAGGATATTCCAGCACTTGAAGAACGGCTACGATCAAGATTTGAATGGGGACTAATTACATTTATTGAACCACCAGAGCTTGAGACAAGAATCGCAATTCTAAAAAAGAAAAGTGAAGAGCTTGGCATAGATGAGCTTGCAGATGATATTGCGATGTTTATAGCAGACAGAGTGACAAGCAACATAAGAGAATTGGAAGGGTGTCTTATAAGAGCATTAGCACTCGCTGATCTTGATGATGTCCCACTTACAATTGACATCGTAAAAGAAGCCTTAAAAGATATAATGCCGAAAGAATCTGATGGCTATAAGGAGCTTATCACAGCAGAATCTATAAAAAAAGTTGTCGCTAAACATTTCAACGTCCGTTTGTCAGATATAAAATCCGATAAGAGGA
>DTPJ01000055.1 GCA_011334435.1 Candidatus Poribacteria bacterium
TGCGTTGTTGTGAATAGTATCAGCAAAGCTTTGGACTTTGTGATGATGGTATGTGATACTTCCCATACTATTGGGTAAGGCAGAGGCAAAGACATAAGCTCTATCAGATATCCAAACAATGATATCTGAAGCTAACTGAGACTTGTCTATTCTTGCTAATGTCATGTGTGTTGCATTCATTGCAGTGGTTGTGTCCCTGTTGATAAGACCCAAGCAATAATCAATAATGGAGGATAAAATGAGTAAAATAAAAGTAGTTTTAGTCGGCTGTGGTGGAATGAGCGGAGCATGGCTTAACGTCGCCAAGAATATGCCAGAAGTTGACATAGTAGGTTTGGTTGATATTGTGGAGGATAACGCTAAAAGAAAAGTCAAAGATTTTGACTTGAAGGACGCGATAATAGGAACTGATATGAAGACGGTTTTGGATAAGACAAACCCAGATGTAATATTCAATTGCACGATCCCAGAAGCACATTATCAGGTGACGATGGAAGGTCTAAGATATGGCTGTCATGTATTCAGTGAAAAACCTTTGGCGGACTCTATGGAGCATGCACAAGAGATGGTAGAAACTGCGGAAAAAGTCGGCAAGATATTCGCTGTCATACAAAATCGCCGATACGATCCAAACATACGTAGATTGCGAAATTTCCTTGAATCTGGCAAGATCGGCAAGATAACAACTGTCAATAGTGATTTTTATATTGGTGCACATTTCGGCGGATTTCGCGATCACATGAAACACGTCCTTTTATTAGATATGGCAATTCATACTCTTGACGCTGCAAGATTTATAACCGCATCTGACCCTGTTTCAGTATATTGCAAGGAATGGAATCCCTATGGCTCTTGGTATGATCACGACGCTTCTGCAGTAGCGATATATGAGATGACTAACAATATTGTTTATACCTATCGTGGCAGTTGGTGTGCAGAAGGACTAAACACTACTTGGGAAAGCGAATGGCGTATAATTGGCGATAAAGGTAGTGTCAAATGGGACGGTGGAGGCAATATGCAAGCTCAGATCGTCGTAGAAACTGGCGGATTTTTCTCCAAATTAGAAAATGTTGAAATACCGCCTTTTGACGCAGGAGATAAAGTCGGTGGACATAGTGGGCTAATAAAAGAGTTTATACGATGTGTCCAAACAGGCGAAATACCAGAAACTAATGGAAAAGATAATATAAAAAGTTTAGCAATGGTTTTTTCTGCCATAGAAAGTGCAGGGACAGGAAAACTTGTCAAGTTATGATGATTTATAGGGATCAGATAAATTTAAGTTTTGCAGAGGGTCTTTCCTGAAGATCGGACATGAGTTCGGACAATTTATTATCTAATTAAATTATCTAGGGGAATCCCTCTAAATCTCCCTTTTCTATGATGGGTAAAATATGTCGCTCCTGACGGAACTAAAAGGTTTTTTATTCAATGTGTTTTCTATAAATATATCACCCCTTCGGGGTTAAAAGTTCTTAACTTAATGGCTATGGGATAAAAAGAGATTTAATGTTTTTTCTTGTCATTAAAAATAAATTTGGTTAGCTAACAATTTTTTAATTCAAAATAGTCCAAAGTTTAGCAAAAAGACA
>DTPJ01000843.1 GCA_011334435.1 Candidatus Poribacteria bacterium
GGAATTGGTATCCTGAAATCGTTGATGGGCATTTCTCCCTGCCTGATAAACCTGGTTGGGGTGTTGATCTAAACATTGATTTCATAGAAAGCCGACCACCACAAATAAAAGATGGTATTATTCTTGATCCGGGTCTAAATATGTTTAGTAAATCCGATTGGCAAAAAAGAGGACAAAAAGCAGATATATAAAGGATCAATACTATGAGGACAGTTGAAGAAAGAGTTACAAACCTTGAAGAAATATTAGCAGAATTCATTTCTCAAACAAACGAAAGAATTGTTGCTACTAATACAGCTTTGAATAGACTTGCGTTATCCGTATCTGAGACAGACGAGAGGATTAGAGCTACCAATGCGACAGTTGACAAGCTTGCGTCATCTGTATCTGAAATAGACGAGAGGATTAGGGCTACCAATGCGACAGTTGATAAGCTCGCGTTATCCGTATCTGAGATGGATGAGGGAATTAGGGCTACTAATGCGACAGTTGATAAGCTCGCGTTATCCGTATCTGAAATAGATGAAGGTATTAGAGTTACGAATGCGACAGTTGATAAGCTTTCGTTATCCATGTCTGAGACAGACGAGAGGATTAGGGCTACCAATGCGACAGTTGATAAGCTTTCGTTATCCATGTCTGAGACAGACGAGAGGATCAGAGCTACTAATGCGACAGTTGATAAGCTTTCGTTAGAAATGAAAGATTTTAAGGACGAAATGAATAAATTCAAAGATGAGATGAGGGAATTCAAAGATGAGATGGGAGATTTCAAAGATGAGATGAAGGAATTCAAAGATGAGATGAAAGATTTTAAAGATGAGATGGAAGATTTCAAAAATGGAGTGGAAAAATTTAAAGAAGAAGCGGAAAAAGATCGAAAGCAGATGAATAAACAATGGGGTGAACTTGCAAATAAGATGGGAACCATTGCAGAAGATTTAGTATATCCTGCTGTTAGACCTGTATTGGAAAAATATTTTGATTGTATGATATTAGATAAGGGACTACGCATTGAAAGAAAAACAAAAGATGGTAGCAGAGGAATTGAGGTTGATGTAATAGCGGTAAGCGTTGATAAAGTGTTTATGATAGAAGTAAGATCAAAGCCCACAAACGATTACGTTAATGAAGTTCTTGGAAAAACAAAAAAGTTTAGAGAGTTCTTCCCCGAATATAATGATAAAGAACTGATTCCTATATTAGCAAGCCTTGTTTTTCAAGATGATGTAATTAACTATGCCAATAAAAAGCATCTGTATCTTATGGCATATAGGGAATGGGAATATATGGATATTATTAATTTTGATAAAATCAAAAGAAGAGGTTCGGCAAAATGATTATTAACTCATTATAGCCACCGAACTTGGCTAAAGGATTGAATAGCATGCCATTTCTTCAAACCGCGGGTGAAGAAGTTACCACAGAAAGAGATATTTTAGGAACTATCAGGCATATATTTGAGAGCAAATTATTCAGTATAGGCAAGAGTGATGTCACGCTTCTAACTATAATCCAATTTATTGTCTTTGTAGTAGTTTTTTATTTTCTGTCAAGGCTTTTTAGACGATTCTTAAAAAAGCGAATA
>DTPJ01000672.1 GCA_011334435.1 Candidatus Poribacteria bacterium
CTCCGCTTCATTTAACTGACTTATGCTTGAACAGCTTTATATATTCTGTGCCAAGTATAAGCTCATAATCATCTTTTAGGTTAAATCTCTCAATATCTGTATTTTCCAAAACTATTTGGACGACATCAATGTTTTTATTATTCATTTGCCAAAGAAGTATGTAATCAGTTATCCCTTGATATTTGTTTTTCCAATATCCGAATTTATATTGAAGCGGGAAATAGACATACTTAGGCTCATAATTGCCGATATAATGACTGCCGTTTCCGAAGCAATAATAACAGGTGTCATGTAAGATCGGCGACAGATACTTGATCGTCCCATGATTTGGCGCTGAGTAAAAATCATCAGTAACGATGCCAATTGTTGAATTATCTTTGATCAACCCAACTCCTGCGGTAAGTTCTTTCAAATCCTTGTTAAGCAAATCGTAGTCATATATAGTCAATCCGAGATGTGCGAGAGAAAGAATAATAATTATTGCGGTAGTGCCAATTTTAAGCCATTTCGGATAGTTGAAAGCGAACCAACCTGCAAGGACAGGCAGTATAAACAGGTTAGCCCTATCATTAAGCCAAGCAGGAGGTCCATAAGCCCATGGTATCTTAAAATAAAGCACAGTCAAAACAATTGCTAATAATAAAAAGCCAAGTCTTTGATTTAGAAAGATTCTATAAAATCTATGATTTCCCATTTTTGCCTTAAAGAAATGCCACAGCAAAACAAATATAGTTAAAAGCAAGCAAAATCCCATTAATCCAAGCAAAACCCATGATATAGGTCTATACCTATCATTATAATAGACTAATGATTTCACTGACAGAAAATATTCTAACAACTCTTTGAATGGCTTATAACTTTTAGTTCTATCTTCTGGATTGATCAAACCGCATATTAAAAACACAATTAAAGATGGTGAAAAATAAATAGCAGAACGTGCCAATATCATTAGCCTTTCTTTATAGTTCTTTTGCTGATCCCAAGATAAAATAACAGAAGTCATCGTTAGCAATCCTATACTCACCAAAGCCCATGTAAACGAGAAAAAATGAGAGAAATACAAGGACATCATAAGCAGATTAAGTATTATCCAATTTTTTCTGCTCATCTCAGTTCTATTTTTCCACCAGTAACCGACTGTAAAGAAATATAGAGGCACACTGATAGCGAAGTTATAGAATCCAAGATGCAAAAGCACATTATAGCTATAAAGAAATCCCAGAAAACCGAAAAACCACAATTTTTTATCAATTGATCGCATAAAATAGAAAAAGCTTAACGGCATTAAAACGATGCAAAAGGTAACGAAGATTTTTTCTGCTATTAATGGAGGGAGAAAGTATAAAGCAACAAAGAAAAAGGCATGTGATGTCCAATTTGGGAAGGGTCTTATATTGAGATCATAGACTTCGCGATATTTTGTATAATTTGGGTTGTTATACTCTTTGAGTATATATGCGTTGTAAACGTGGTTTATGCCATCTTGGGTGGGTATAAACTTAAAGCACCATATCGGGATAAGATGAATTAAGAATAATCCAATGATCAAATACCTGATATATAGATCAGTTCGGCTTATTTTTGCATC
>DTPJ01000123.1 GCA_011334435.1 Candidatus Poribacteria bacterium
TAAATTTTCCTTCGTTTCATCTCACAAATCGCCTTAATTATTACTGCCATGAGTTGTGTTTCCTCTACAGCCATCACTGCATATCCAGTTTCGCTAGTCACGATCCAACTATCATCCATCTCTTCAAGATAACCAAATATAGCTGAATCCTCACCACCTGTTTTATTTCCGTTCTTTAAGGCGGACTCAAAAGTCCAACCCTCATTAAAGGAAAAGTCATCGTCAAACCAATCTTTTCTATATGTCTTATAAACAGACCTTATAGCGTCAATTGCGCTGGAAGCATTAATCTTGCCAATAGGCTCAATTACATCGCTATCGCCTTGTATCTTAAATGTAAAATAGCTTTTCATCTTTTCTCCTTAAAGAGTGGAAATAACATTATGTCAAAACTTGCTCAATCTTTTCCCAAAATCTCCCAGTAAGGCTTATGTTAAGTTTATAGACCGGGACAGAGTTTAATATATCAAAAGCATTATTAAATACCTGACGCATAATTTCGGACTGCTCATCTTTGCTCATACGTATTATAGCCTTTGCAAGAACTTGATAAGCGGTTCCTGTCATATATATTGAGGACTTGTCTTTGGGTAATTGCACGACTTCATCATTATCAGCCCTTTCAAGAAAGAATATCGCTGATAATGGGACTGATTGATGAATGTCCCATTTATTGTTCGCTCTATCCCAAAAATAGTCGCTCCAAGTTGGGAAAGGATGAACTCGGAATTTATTATCTTTATCTGGCATAATAAGGTTTTCGTCATCACACAGTGCTTTCCAAGGTGAAGGAAGACGACGACATGTTGTTGATTTACCTGTCCCGCCTGGTGCAACGAATAATACGCCTTTGCCGTTATATTCCGCTAATCCAGAATGAGTTGGTAAAGCACCAATTTTTAAACATTTTAAATAGACAAAACATAGTGTTATCCACATAGCGACATATTTATCATCTTTTGATGGTTCTTGTGATTTATACTCTACTATAACATCGTTAGATTGCACACCATACCAAATTCTGCAAGCATTGTAATCATAGGCTTTCCATTCAGTTTCTGAATTGGAGAAGATTGATTGGATAGTATTTTCATTAAGTTGGTCCGAGTTTGACGAGTTAAAAAAGACAATTTTAGGATATTCATTCATCGGGCATTCATTTAATCTCATTATTTCTGATAATATATCGGCATATTTTATGCTGTCTTCGTATCCAGTTATCCACCAATTATTATCATCTCCTAATTGAATACAATATCCCTTTAAGTAGTTATAGCGTGCCATATTAATAACATATTACTCCATATAATAAAAGCTAATAAGAATAGAAGGTAGGACATAAGAAAGGATTTAATAAATAATTATTATCTGAAGATCGGACATGAGTTCGGACAATTTATTATCTAATTAAATTATCTAGGGAAATCCCTCTAAATCTCCCTTTTCCAAAGGGAGACTTTTATGGCTTTTCCAAAAGGAGACTTTTATGGCTTTTCCAAAGGGAGACTTTTATGGCTTTTCCAAAAGGAGACTTTTATGGCTTCCCTCTTTGAAAAAAGTAACTCTATTAGTTTCCCCCTTTGAA
>DTPJ01000869.1 GCA_011334435.1 Candidatus Poribacteria bacterium
CCCTTGGGTTGACAAGGGTAAGTAACTACAAACCCTTGATATTATTAAGTTTTATTTAATAAGAGAAAAGAAAAAAAGAAAAGAGAACCCCAAGGGGATTCACTATTATCTCACCACATTCTTATCCTTTTGAAAATATAGTTGAGGAATTTCTAAGATAATATAATTGACATTTACATTTCATTATGTTATTATGAGGACATAAAAAGTTGGTTTTCTAAAAGTTAAACTGCTTAAAAAATTCGCTTTTGCGAGGTGGAACAGGAGAATTTTATGAAAAAAACAGCATTTATTTTAGTTTCTACTCTGGCATTAATGTTAATTATTTTTTTAGGATGCGGAGGCAAGGAAAAAGCCCCTGCTGTTCAACCTGTTGTAAGCCCTGCAAATACACCTGAAGGCATGGAAGTCCAAGTCCCCGATTGGTATGCTAAGCCACCATCAGACCCAAATTATCTATATGCCCCTGCAACTTTTAAAGCAACAGATATGGGGCTTTCAGTTGAGCAAGCGATGCAAGTCGGGAGAGATGAACTTGCCAGACAAATAGCAGTTAGAGTTACAAATATGATGAAACGATACCAAGAAGAAACAGGAGGAAGCGAAGAAAATGCAGAATTTCTATCTACGGTATCTACTGTTTCAAAGTCAATTGCAGATGAAGTGATTAGTGGGTCAAATTGTAAGGAAAAAAAGATATATAAGGAAGGGGCAAAATCGTTTCGCACTTACGTCTTGATGGAACTTCCAATAGGGACAATGAATGCCTCACTACTGGAAAAAATAAAAGAAAACAAGAATATGTATACGCGTTTTAGGGCATCACAGGCGTTCCAAGAGTTAGAAGATGAAGTTCAAAAATATGAGCAATTCAAGCAATCCCAAGGATCAAAGTAATTATTGATATTTAATAGCCCAAACTTCTTGCTTATCATTTATAATTAAGCTTAGAAATTTGGGCTATTTTTGATGAGTTTATTTTGATTTTATAGAAGCCCAAGTGGTAGAAAGCTTTCCTTGTGATTGAACAAGCATTCCCTTTGATATACCATTATTCATAATGGTATTAAAATCCTGTTCGGTCAATGCTGAGTTAAACATGGCAACGTCATCTATTGTGCCATTTATCCATTGATAATTCTCAGGAGTTCCACCGATCCATATCTCTTTTGGAGTTCCCGGCGTATCGCCAGTGTCTATCTTTTGTTCTTGAATCATTACGCCGTCCACATAAACTCTGATAAATCCGTTTTTGGTATCAACTACTCCTCCGATAAAATACCATTGTTTTGTTTTGAATAATCTTCCAGTAGCAATACCTCTACCCCAGTTTCCAGCTTTATCAAGAGTTCCCATGTGAAGTGAGTCATTTGGTGCTCCAGCAGAGCTCCATGAGGAGAAGTAAAAATATCTCGGATTTGCTGTGCCAGTGCAACTTATGTATGCAAACTGTTGTTCCGTTGACAGGTTTTCAAAGTTTGCCCATAGGCATTCCGAGAAATAAGTCTTTCCAACGCCGTTCACAGTTGTAGTATTGATGGAATGATTCGCCCCGCCAAGAAATAAACCTCCACCATTTTTC
>DTPJ01000254.1 GCA_011334435.1 Candidatus Poribacteria bacterium
GGAAAGATAAGAAAGATGCCTTTTTCAAAGGGGAAAACTAATAGAGTTACTTTTTTCAAAGAGGGAAGCCATAAAAGTCTCCCTTTGGAAAAGCCATAAAAGTCTCCCTTTGGAAAAGCCATAAAAGTCTCCCTTTGGAAAAGGGAGATTTAGAGGGATTTCCCTAGACAATTTAATTAGATAATAAATTGTCCGAACTCATATCCGATCTTCAGTGGAAAAATATTGTAGTCATTCACCTAATTTGGTATAGTATTCAATAGAGAAAGATATTATGAATTATGATAAACGATTTGTATAAATAGCATGACATTTGAAAATACACAATGATTAAAAAGATCAGTATTAGAACAAAAATTGTCCTACCTTATACTTTATTGTTAGTTTTATTCACTGTTTTAGTGTCAATAATAACAATAAATTTGATATATAAACAGATAGATGAAAGGCTTGAAGGACAGATGGAGCAAGAAATAGAGATCATCTCATCAATGGGATTTCTCTTAAACGATGAATTTCTTGCAAAATCTAAAATTAGCGATGTCATCGGTAGAGACATAATCGTTTATAGCCCTGATGGTGAAGTTGTTGCGACAAATTTGCCGAGAGATAGCCTTGATGATATCATGCCATCTATAAATAGTCCAGATATAGAAAATTCAATATCCCAAAACACACCACTTATTAGAAATATACGTTTATCAAATAAACCTTATAAAGTCATTTATCGCCGTATAGAAAATCCAGACCTTAAAAGTTATCTTATCTTTTCAATAATGACATCTACAGAAGACATTGATGAGACAAAACGTCAATCCGCTATAACTGTTATTATAGTAGCTATATCAGGAGTTATACTTGTGACCATTATCGGAAGCCTGATCGCATTCAGTATATCTGCTCCTATCAAAGAGTTAGTAAAGGTTACAGAAAAAGTCGCTTCTGGTGATCTTTCTGTTGTTGCCGATGTTAAAACCCATGATGAGATCGGAACTTTGGCACAATCTTTTAATCAAATGACAAGTGAACTTAAAACATCAAGAGATAAACTCGTCCAGTCAGAAAGATTGTCTGTATTAGGTCAATTGACAGCCAGTATTGCACATGAGATAAGAAATCCATTGACATCAATGAAAATGGTTGTTCAGATATTAAAGAAGAAATTACAAGATGATCAATCTATTAGCGAATCGCTTCAAGTCATTTTAGATGAAATAGATAGGCTCAATATAATAGTCAGCGGATTGCTGGATTCTGCCCGTCCTACGGAGTTAAATCTCAGACAAACAAATATAATTGACGTAATGAATGAAGTTATAAGATTGATGGAATCTAATCTTCGGCATAGAAAAATAGAGATAAAAGTCTTAAAGCAGTCGGAGAATATACCAGAAACCATGATTGATCCTGATAGGATAAAGCAAGTCTTTATGAATATTATCATAAACGCTATGCAAGCTATGCCAGAAGGTGGAATGATTACTGTTAAATATGAACATAATGAAATCAATAATGAAATAGCAATTGAAGTTTCAGATACAGGTTTCGGCATGTCAGAGGAAGTTTTAAGGCA
>DTPJ01000346.1 GCA_011334435.1 Candidatus Poribacteria bacterium
TAACGCTTTTAGATGCCTCTCAGTCTTTGGGGCATATCCAGTTCAAAGTTGATGAAATACAAGCTGATATTATCGCTTTCACAGGTCATAAAGCCTTACACGGTCCACCCGGAACCGGTGGTCTTTATGTATCCCCTGAAATTGAACTTGACCAAATATTTGTCGGAGGGACTGGCGTTAGAAGCGATCTGATGTTACATCCTCAGGAAATGCCAACAAGACACGAGGCAGGCACACCGAATCTGCCAGCTTTCTATGGTCTGTCAACTGCCTTAGAATGGCATAATCAAAATCATAAAGAGTTTTGTAAGAAAGCAGATGATCTTACAAATAAACTCATTAAAGGACTTAAAGATATTCCTAATGTGGAAGTGTTTGATAACTTTGATAATTCTATGAGAGTCCCTATTGTCTCGTTTAGAATCAAGGGTTGGGAAATAGAAGAAGTTGGCTATATATTAAATCAAAGTTTTGGGATTATATGTAGAACGGGTCTACATTGTGCGCCCCTGATACATAAGGCTATCGGGAGTTTTCCAGATGGGACAATAAGATTTAGTTTGTCTGGGTTTAATACATATTCAGAAGTTGAGACCGCTGTTGATGCAGTCAGAAAGATCGCCAAATGAAAATTATCCAAGTGAAAAAGCTTGAAGATTGTTTTGATGGAAGCACTATTTATGAATATGAATTTGATGGCTTTTGGACCTATGAGGAAATAAGGCGTTTAACAACGCTTGGCGATTTAAACTACTATAAGGATTTTCCAAGACCGTTTTTCAGATTAAACGGGCAGGGAGGAATGCAAATTAAAGGTGTTGAGGGCGAAAACTCTTGCACCGTATTTTTTCCTAAAAACAGAAAGGAGGAGATGGAAAGGATATTAGAAAGACACTTCAAAACAACTCAAAATAAATAGTATTTTTGGTATTAGCACTTTAATTTTAGTATCAGTTTCAACAAATGGTTTAACAGGAGGTTTCTAATGGCTGATAGGCTTTTGAAATACTATGATTATGTCAAACAATATGGAGGATTACAGGCTCAAATGCGATTAGCAATGATAACTTGTATCCCTTCAACTAAGGCAGCAAATGAACCTGATTCTCCAGAAAATATTGAGAAATTCAAAAAAGCGGTAAAAGAGATCACGGGCAAAGATGCTCCGTTACTATAACTTTATAGGGAGGTAGAAAATGCCGATTAAAAAGAAAACAGAAATAATACTTGACCATAGATTTGATCCGAAAACATGTCGTCATTATCTGAATGACCAAGTGTCTGTCCTTCATTGCCACCATTACGCTACCTTATATACTCAATTAGCTAATGACTGTGGCTTCATTGATGCAAAAAAACTGCTTGCAGATGTTGCAGAAGATACCTTCTTTGATGCTCTTTCATCTTACTATGAAAAGTATCAGATTAATTCTGTTGAGGATCGTATCACAATTGCAGAACAATATTACGCCCTTAGTGGATTAGGAGAGATGAACGTAATTTACGCTGGTATTGATTCTGGGGAGGTTGAGCTTGCACACTCACATTTAGATGCTGGATGGATCA
>DTPJ01000252.1 GCA_011334435.1 Candidatus Poribacteria bacterium
TGCTTGTGATAGATCATGCGTTGTAAATATAATAGTAGTTCCGTTTTCGGAATTGATCTTACGCAATATCGCTTCTATAATATGGATATTTTTTCTATCAACATTTGCAGTAGGCTCATCTAATAGCAATAACTTTGGCTCTAATACAATAGCGCGTGCAATGGCTACACGTTGAGACTCACCAGCAGATAATTGCTTGGCTTTGCGATGCTCAAATCCAGCAAGACCGACCATTTCTAATGCAGACAATACTTTGGAATGAATTATATTTCTGTTATATCCTCTTAATTTTAAACCATAGGCTACATTATTATAAACATTTGTGCGAAATAGAACTGCGTTTTGCATAACAAGATTCATCTGTCGCCTTATATCCAGCGATGGCGATTGATCAATTCTCTGATCATAAAAATAGATACTGCCTTCTGTCGGCTTTTCTAACATATTTATCAATTTTAACAAAGTTGTTTTGCCTGCACCATTAGGTCCAATCAAAGCATAGATCATGCCTGATTTAAACTCAATATATGGAATATCAAGGGCTGTTCTGCTGTCATAAACTTTTTTGATATTTTCTATTTTAATTATAATGTCGTTCATATTGAATAACTATCTATGTTGAAAACTATCTGTGTTGAAAATAGTTGAATAGCAAGTTAATTAAAAATGTCATCAAGATTAGGATAATACCAAGTGCTATTCCTCGTTCAGTCTCGCCCATACTTGATTGAAGGGCAATATATGTGCTTATTGTTCTTGTCACTCCTTTAATATTTCCACCGAGTATCATAGCTGAGCCGACCTCTCCGATAATGCGACCAAATCCAGATATAACCGCAGCTAAAAGTCCAAACCTTGCTTCAAGAAAGACAGTATATGCCAATTGCCTTTTGTTTGCACCAAGTGTTAGGGCAGTTTCTGCTACTCTTTCGTCAACAGCTTGAATTGCTGAGATCGTCAAAGATGTCAATATAGGAAACGCAAGTATAAATTGACCGATTATCATCGCTTTTGATGTAAAAAGGAGATTTAACATACCCAAAGGACCTTGCCTTGATATAAATGTATAGACTAAAAGACCAACTACTACCGTAGGCACTCCCATGAGTGTGTTCAGAATCATAATTATAAGTCTTTTCCCTACAAAATTCTTTTCTGCTATGATAAATCCTAATGGCAAACTGACAATAGAAGATAGGACAATAGCTGTTAATGACACTTTTAACGAGATAAAGACAGCATTGAACACGTCTTGGTCTAACGCAAATATAAGCCGAAATGCCTCAATAAAACTGTTGATTATAAAGTCCATAATATCCCATTATTGATGATTAAGAGAATTAATTCAGTCAAGAATTGATTATCTAATATCATAACATAATAAAAGCTTTTATTGAATAGTATTGTTCTGAGCCGCTGACTCACCATCAGTTTTTAAAGGATATAAAAATGATATATTTTTGAATGATAAATATGTAAGAAACTCTTGAAAAACAGACAAAAAATAGCATATCTTTATAAGTATTTTCTATATCTTTATATTCATTAAAATTAAA
>DTPJ01000703.1 GCA_011334435.1 Candidatus Poribacteria bacterium
ATATGATTTTAGGTATTGTCTCACAAGGGACAGGAAAAATCAGATTAGATAGTGCAATCTTACACAGACAAATAGATAATTCATCTAAACCTTTAATAAAAGATGGGCTTCCTTTTCCAAGTAATTGTTTAGCTTTGACAACTCACAGATCGCTTAATCCGAAAGCCCTATTTCATTGGCTAACTAAAAATGTAAGTTCAGCTTTTTCTATCATCGGAGATGATGTATTGCCAACGGTTAGTGGAAGCGTTGCAGAAGCGGTAGTTTCACCAAAAGGCAATGGAAATCAATTCCCATCAATATTGTTATATATGCAGGTAAAAAGCAGAACGTTAGCAGAAGCCAAACTTTACGAATTAAAATATCTATTAAGACTTCGTGATGAGCAGATTAAATTCACCGAGACGACCTATAAAAACGCCAAGATCACATATTCAAGCTATATCCCAGGAGTTAATTTTCCGATAGGCTTTGGTTATGTTTTTATCAAAGATGACATATTACTTATGGCTACTGATGAGTTTAGCATACGTGAAGTTTTAGATGTCCTAAACGGAGATGAACGTTCCTTTATAAACCAAAGTCAATATGCAGATGTCATGTCAAGCATTAACGGGAGAGCAGATGAGATGGCATTTATAAATTTGCGAGAGATGTCGCCGATTGTTGAGCAAGTATCAAGGCTTTATCTGTATCAAGGAATGTTTACGGGAAATCGTTCAGGAGAAAATGTCGCGACAATGCTTGCAGATAACGCATTTATATTAGGTTCTTGGGATTATCTCGGGGCAGTTTGGAACTCAAAAGATAATATAACTAATCTAAAGCTGATCTTGACAAGAGAAAAGTCCTCACCATAAAATGCACTGCTCACCATTTTTCATGACATTTTTTATGCTCAAAAGTTGCAGAGATTATGCTGTTGACTTCATATATTGCCTTAAACGAATTAAATTCATCAAGCCAGATTATCTCTTCTATTATCCTCCTTATCACCCTTTCTGTATCCACATTGCCTCTTTTTGTTTATTTTTTGAGAGTTTCTTACATATTTATCGTTCAAACATATATCATTTTTATATCCTTTAAAAACTGAGGGTGAGTCAGGTCAGAACTTTTCTATTGACGGAATAAGCTAAAAATGCTATTTTGCGTTATATAATTATAGTAGCGGGCGACATTTGACAAATTTTAGCAAGCTTTCTAATTACTCGCTACATATTACCAGTCATTGAATTTTGGATAAAGGGGAATAGTAATGATAAATATATTTGCTTTTCTTGTTATAATTATGTTCATTTTAAGCAATAGCATTGGATTAGCTATGACGCAAGATAATGTCATAATAATACGATCAGAAGGGGGAAGCAAAGTTGATGGTAAAAATATAGAACCTGCGAAAGAAAAAGCTATACAAAATGCCCTACGAAAAGCTGTCAGATCAGAAGTTTATGAGATTGTCAATATTAGCAGATCAGAAAGTGAAAGATTTTTGCCAACCATAGAATCAAAAGTAAATGATTATATAGCTGGATATGAGATAAATGATG
>DTPJ01000683.1 GCA_011334435.1 Candidatus Poribacteria bacterium
ATCGCGGCGATGGACACATAGCGATCAAAACTATGGAAATTATGATGGCTATCTACGAATCACTGAGAATAAGAAATGTAGTTATATTGCCACTTCAAACAAGGGAAAATCCTCTTGATCTAATGGTTGAAGATGGAACATTGCCGGTGAAAAAGCCCGGTCGTTATGATATTCGGGCACCATTTCCAGAACAAGTTAAAAATGAACAATAGACCTTTAATCGGCATAACTGTTGGCGATCCTAGTGGTATAGGCGCGGAAGTTACCGTGAAAGCTCTTTCGGACAAAGATATATATGAGATATGCAGACCCCTTGTCATATCAGATTATAGGCTTATGGAAGACGCTTTAAGGATCGCTAATGTAAAACTGAAACTTAATCGCATCTCAGATGACATAGAGAATGGCATATATGAGTTTGGCATTATTGACGTTTTGGATATGAATAACGTTGATATGTCAAGACATGCCTATAAAAGAATATCTCCCGAAAATGGAAGATCGGCTTTTGAGTATATAAAGAAGGTCATTGAATTAGCAATGGCTGGAAAAATTGACGCAACCGTAACAGGACCGATACACAAAGAAGCCCTTAATCTCGCTGGATTTCATTATGCAGGTCATACTGAGATATATTCTGATCTGACAAAGACAAAAGATTATGTTATGATGCTTGTTGACGATAACTTCCGAATCGCCCATGTATCAACGCATGTCCCATTAAAAATGGCTTGTGAACTGGTAAAGAAGGAACGTATCATTAAGGTGCTCAAACTGACTTATGATATGCTCTATCGTCTTGGTATAGAAAATCCGAAAATAGCAGTTGCAGGATTAAATCCACATGCAGGAGAAGGCGGACTTTTTGGCGATGAAGAAATAAACGAGATAAAGCCCGCTATTGACTTAGTAAGGCAAGAAGGTATAGATGCACAAGGACCTTTTCCGCCAGATACGATATTCAGTAGGGCAAGGGGCAGAGAATTTGACGCAGTTGTTGCAATGTATCACGATCAAGGACATATAGCTATGAAAACCGCTGGATTTGTCTATGATGGCGATGGGAAATGGTCGTCAATATCAGGAGTAAATGTGACTTTGGGACTTCCAATAATTAGAACGTCAGTAGATCATGGCGTAGCCTTTGACAAAGCTGGCGATGGCATAGCAAATCCACAAAGTATGATTCAAGCTATTAAATTAGCTGTTAAACTATGTAAATAGGGAGTATGCCGATCAAAAGTTTTCGTCTATGAACTGGTTTTTAGGGAGTGTATAATTTTTGTGTAAATTTCTTCCTAAATAAACAACACTTTTAACTAACTCTCATTCTGTCCATATTAAACTTACCTTGTTAAAAGAATTTCTATTGTTTATGTCTATTTCTTTATACAGGATGTGCTGTTTTCCCGCAGACGAAAACTTTATGCTTTGGCAGATATTTGCTGAACTTAGGACATTAGTTCGGACATTTTCTAGAATAAGTGAAAATAATACTTTCTGCTAAAACTAAATTTTTCCAAACATTTCAAAAATCCCCCTTTATCA
>DTPJ01000674.1 GCA_011334435.1 Candidatus Poribacteria bacterium
TGCGGAAAATGCTATTATTGCAGAAAAGGTATCTTTAACTACTGCCAGAAAACGCAAAACGAAAAGGTTAAAGGCGGATTTGCGGAATATGGCGTTGCTATCGCATCTAATCTGAGACTTATTCCTGATCATATTTCTTATGAAGAGGCGACGTTCACAGAACCATTAGCGTGTTGTATAAATGGCTCTAAAAATACTAATATTTCCTTTGGCGATGATGTTGTCATTATAGGATCGGGACCGATCGGAATGTTGCATATCCAGTTAGCCAAACATCAAGGGGCAAGAGTCATTGTCAGCGATCCCATAGAAAGCAGACTTGAAATGGCAAAAGAACTCGGCGCTGATGATACCATAAATCCAAACAAAGATGACGTTGTAAAAAAGGTTATGGATATGACAAATGGGAGAGGTGCTAACGCTGTTATAGTTGCGGTTGGAACTCCTGAAACAGCAAAGTTAGGCATAGAAGTCGCTGGTATCTGTGGTTATGTCAACTTCTTTGCGGGAACTTATCCACCGGGAGAAATCGCACTTGATCCAAATTTAGTGCATTATAAACAATTAGTTTTGACTGGTAGCCATGATTTCACACCACATGACTTTACTATGGCTCTAAAACTCATAGAATTCGGCATAATTAAAGTAAAGCCGATAATAAGTCATGTGATTAAATTGGACGAGATAGCGACAGCATTTGAAACTGTTGCGAACAGAAAAGGGCTAAAAGTCGTTGTCAAGATGGATTAATAAATTTCGGAGTTTGATATAAATTGAACAATAATGACTTGATAAAAGAGATCGCATCATTAAAGGAACAAATAAAGTCCCTTGAAGAGGAAAATAGAAGGCTTAAAGAGCTATCTATAACCGATGAGTTAACAGGTCTATATAATTATAGATATTTCCATGAGAGATTGACTCATGAAGTTGCGAGAAATAAAAGACAAAATCACCCTCTAAGCCTTATTTTTCTTGATGTTGATAGCTTAAAATCCTTTAACGATACCTATGGGCATTCAGGCGGAAATGACGTATTAAAGACGATTGCCCAAAGTATAGTTAAAAGCATAAGAAAGGAAGTTGATTCTGCCTATCGCTTTGGCGGGGATGAATTTGCAATCATACTTCCAGAAGTCCATTCTGAACAGGCAATAAATATAGCTAAAAGGATAATCACTAATCTATCAAAATCGGGTTTTAAAGATATAAGCATAAGTTTCGGTATAGCGGAATTAAATTCAGATATAGATAGCAAGACACTTATAAAATACGCTGACGAAGCTATGTATCTCTCAAAGCGAGATGCTAATAAAATTCATATATATAACCCTACGTTTTCGCACTTCTTAAATAAATAAACAAAGGAGGAACAGATGGCTGATAATATTATAAAACAAGATGATCGCATAAGACAAGAAGAAATAAATATTGAGCCTTCATCAAAGCAATGGGAAGAAGAGCAATGGGAAGAAGAATGTTTCAATATAGGTTGCCAGAAAGCCAGAGACGAAGCAGTAAAGAAGCTAACTCAGATTGAGCAAA
>DTPJ01000681.1 GCA_011334435.1 Candidatus Poribacteria bacterium
GGGATTTATCACCTCCATTTTTTGGTAAACTATTTGCTTGTGGTGAATCATTCTAAAGTTAATAATATCAAGTATTTGTTCTAATATCAAATGCTAAAAAAGTGTTTTTGTTACCAAAGAACCGATTACAGAAAGGGGGGCATCTATGAAAAAGCTAATTTTTATCTCTTGCATTGTCTTATTTATATTAACTATATCATTCGCTTTATCACAGGAAAAAGGCTTCATAAGGATCCGTGATAAAAGGACTAATGAAATAAAGACTCTAAAAATCTATAATAAAAGCTATGCGGTCTGTATCGGTATTGATGAATATAGCATTTGGCCAAAGCTCAATTACGCTGTCGCTGATGCTGTTGAAATGAGGAATAAGCTATTGGAGATGGGCTTCGATCAGGTGAAATTAATTAAGAACGAGGAGGCAACAGCGGATAACATAATCAAGGCGATCTCTTGGTTAGGTGAGGTTGCCGAAAGCGATGACAGAGTGATCATTTATTTCTCTGGACATGGACATACTATTGAGGGTCGCACAAGAACTGTGGGATACATAATCCCTGTTGATTGCCCTAAGAACAACTACTATGAAAACGCAATATCAATGGCAAAATTGAAAGAGGCAACAGAGGTTATAAAAGCAAAACATATCCTATATATAATGGATAGCTGTTATAGTGGAATAGGTCTTATATCTCGTGCTGATAATGAGGAATTCATGGTTGAGATGGCAAAAGACCCATGCGTTTATATGATAACTGCTGGGAAGGCTGGCGAAGAAGCAATAGAGACAGGCGGGCATGGCATATTTACAAAATACATTCTCAGAGGCTTGAAAGGCGAAGCGGATTATGACAAAGACGGAGTAGTCACTGGGACAGAGCTTGGTCTATATTCAAGAAAATGGGTAAGCAACGAAGCAAAGGAATTAAAAAAGACGCAGACACCACAGTTTGGCAGGATTGATGGAGAAGGAGAGATAGTCTTTACGACTTTGGGTGTTGATGAGCCTATCCCAGAAAAGCCATCTGATAGCAAATTTAGCCTTGATGACCTTAAAACAGAGGCAGACAAGTTGGAAGCCATAGAGAAGATCAAACAGACATGGGCAAGCAAGCTAACAGAGATGAAATCGGCTTTTAATGAGGTTAAAGCTTATGAAGTTAGAGATATTACTCCAAGTCTGAAAGTTACCGCGTGGAGTAGATTTATTGAAACTTTCAAAGAAGATAACCCATACACACAAGAAGATGATACAATGCGTCAACAGGCAAGGACCCAGCTTGATTATTGGCAGAAGATAAAACCAGAGGAAGCAAAACACAAGATAGACACATCATCAAACACGATAATCGGCAAAGACGGTGCAGAGATGGTTCTGATCCCCGCAGGAGAATTCCTGATGGGCAGTAATGATGGTGACTATGACGAAAAGCCCGTTCATACGGTCTATCTTGACGCATTTTATATTGACAAATACGAGGTGACAAACGCACAATATAAGAAATTTATGGATGCGACAGGA
>DTPJ01000192.1 GCA_011334435.1 Candidatus Poribacteria bacterium
GTATCAACATATTCACCCAACTTTTTGATGTCATCTTTGCTTATGCTTTTGGGATTTTTTTCTTTATCTGCAAGCAATCCCGCACCAATTGCACTCATCCAAGCGTAATATTCTGGGACAAAAAATTCCTCATCGCTTAGTTCAAAAAGCGATTGCATCGCTTGAACGATACCTTTATTAGCAGACACACCGCCGATAAAGGCGACTTTGGGATGGAGCTCTCTATTTTTTACGATAGTCCCCTTAAAATTACGAACAACAGCATCGCAAAGCCCTTTTAGAATTTCAGGTCGTTGTATGCCCTTTTGTTGTGCGTGGATCATATCGGATTTCGCGAAGACTGAGCATCGTCCTGCGATATTCGCTGCTTGTCCAGCCTTCATAACAATATCGCCTACAACTTCAATCTCAAATTTTAGCCTATTCGCCTGCTGATCCATAAATGATCCCGTCCCTGCGGCACACTCACCATTCTTTTCATAATCAAGTATGCCGACAGTGCCAGTCTCTTTATCAATGTCTATTTGAATATACTTGGAATTATCTCCTCCCATCTCAAATATGGTTTGGACATCTGGATAAAGCGTTCCAACGCCCTGAGCTACGGACTTAAAGTCATTTATATAAGGTATGCCAAGTATTTGATTAAAAAGCTTTCCTCCTCCACCAGTAACTGCCACATAGCCGATCTTATCCTCTGGAATATAATTCATCAACTCATCTAAAATTTCATAAGTTGAGTGCATCGGCATGCCTTTTATTCGCTTATATTTTGATACGAGTATATACTTGTCATTAAAAAATGTTGAGTTTTTAACCTCGTCAATATGGAAAAAATTATCGCTTTCAGAGGCAATCTTGATCAGTATTTGCCTGTCGCTTTCGTCATTAGCTATCGCAGCGACTTTAACACTAATAGCACCAATATCTATACCAATGTTAATCATTTTAACCCTCGTATTACTTTAAATAGTTTTTTAAGTTTTCATATAGAGAAACTTTACAATAGAAGTTTAAACACCTCTCATTTTTTATGGATTAGGAAACCAATAATTAAACATTGAAAAGACCTTTCACTTCGTTCGGGGTGACACATAATTTTATAAATGTCATTTTAAGCGAAGCGAAAAATCTCAATGAAAATTTCTCTTTCCAAATGAATGGTTATTGCTTCTTATAGCTATAGTAAAAGCATTAAACGAATTTCATGAAGCCCAAATAGAATGTGTGATCACTACAATTTCATTAGGTTCTTCTTTGAGAACAGTTGCTACTTGTTTAATAGCATATATATTGCCTTGCCAAATGTTATTAAACTGTCGGCTATAGCAACTTCTCTATCTCTTTGACGTCTTTGGCAATTTTAACTGCTTCTTTAATCATCTCAAGTTTTTGCATAGAGTCAATTTTACGGATTTTTTCCGTCAGAGCAATTCCATCAACTCCAAATTTCACTTCTAACACTAACAAGATCGCTTCATAAAGCCCTTCTTTTCTCCCTTTTTCCAATCCTTGTTCTAA
>DTPJ01000582.1 GCA_011334435.1 Candidatus Poribacteria bacterium
TGTGTATACATGATATACTGACCCCCATAAGGAGTGGACATACCGAAATTGTAGAGGTTATAATATTAAGTGAATAAACCTTACAGGAGGAGTTTGCCCTTTTCCCTTTATTTTTTTGACTAAATAACTTTAGATGAAATATAATTTTATTGGAGTATATGTTGAGGAATTTCTAAAACTTTGTTTCAAGCCTTGTAAATATATTTGTGTTTTGCTATACTTTTATTAGTTCAAGTTTTGATGAGAATTTATTCAAATTCATTGAGATCTATATTAATGGAGGAACTTTGCTATGGCTTCTAAAGAGTTGTTAAAAAAGATGCTTGATGCCCCGATATATATGGCACCTAACACTTATCTTCATTTTTATAATGGAGGAAAACTTCGTGCGGAATTCGTTGGAGAGCCTGATCCGAAAGATGATTACAGATCAGAAGAATGGATGTTCTCAACAAACCGAGCTATAACACCGGGTCGCGAGAATCCACCGGATAAAGGTTTTAGTAGAGTGCAATTGCCTAATGGTGAAATTGTGCTTTTGAAAGAGTTACTTGAAGAATTTCCAAACGAGACTTTAGGCGAGGCACATTATAAAAAATTTGGTGCAAATCTCGGCATTTTAGTTAAGATATTTGACGTCGGCGAAAATGCCCATATCCCTGTCCATTGGCATCCATCACCTCAATTTGCGAAAAAGTATTTGAACTCACCCTATGGCAAAAATGAAGCATGGATAGTTATCGGCACAAGACCGGGAGCGAAGGCATGGATCGGCTGGAAAGAGGACATTAACATAGATGAATTTAAAAAATGGCTTGAAGCACAAGATGTGCAAACTATGCGAGCGCATATGCACGAGATAGAGCCAAAAGTTGGCGATGTCATATTCCTTCGTGACAGTTTCGTTCATTCGCTTGGATCGGGACTTTGTATACTAGAACCACAAGAACCGACAGATTGGAATATTTTAGCGGAATGGGAAGGCTATCCATTTGGCAAAAATGATGGGACTTTGGGGTTAGATTGGGATACAGCTCTTGAAGCGGCTGATTTTACTAAGATGAGCCTTGATTATTTAAATAATTATGTCCGTAGAACTCCTGTTATTGCCCGTCAAAGTGATGGCAATGTTGAGGAAAGGCTTTTGCCAGAAGAAGCTAAACCATATTTCCAGCTTTCAAGATATAAGGTCAAGACAAAAATTGACGTCCCAAGAAGCAAAGGATTCCATTGTTTGACGGTTACACAGGGAAGCGGAATGCTACACGGAAGTTTCGGTCATGTGCCTATTAAAAGAGGAAAATCAGTATTTGTGCCTGCATGTCTGCCGGGTTATGAATTAGTCAGTGATGGCGAAGGAATTTTAGAGGTTGTCTATTTCTTCCCACCTGAGTTGTCATAGCAAAAACAAGCAGAAAAGGACCGACATAATTTATTAAGCTAATTACTGGGGATTACAGATTCTGCTCCTTTGGAGCTAAAAATCATTGATTTTATTACGATTTTTAAAAAGTCTAAAA
>DTPJ01000230.1 GCA_011334435.1 Candidatus Poribacteria bacterium
AGACAGTGACTATCTTTTCAATATCTTCGGGTCTTAGGTAATTTTGGTTTCTTCCTTCGCCGTATTCTCTATCTGCATTTATAAAAAAGATTTTGTTTTTGAGTTCTTGAGGTTTTCTTTTGTTTATAACAATAATACAGGCAGGTATGCCTGTATTATAAAATAATTTTTGAGGTAAGCCAATTATCGCTTCAATTATATCATCTCTCACAATACCTTCCCTTATTACTTTCTCCTGTCCACCTCTAAATAAAACGCCATGTGGCATGACACTAGCCATAATTCCATCATCCTTTAGACTTGCAATCATGTGTTGTAAAAACATTAGATCTGCTTTTTTACCTGTTTCGGGAGTGAAGCCGTATTTAAATCTCTCTTTGAATTCCATATTTGCCCTTGAGTAGTTTTGGGAAAATGGGGGATTTGCTAAAACTCTATCAAACCTTTTTATATAGCCATTTTCAATAAACTTTGGTGTTGTAAGTGTGTCTTCATTCTCTATGTGTGCGTCGGGTATGTCGTGAAGTATCATGTTCATTTTACAAATTGACCAAGTGACACCGTTTTGCTCCTGCCCATATAGCCCTAGATTTTCGTAATCCTGCCCAGTTGCTTCAATATACTGTCTTGATTCTATAAGAAATCCACCTGAGCCAACTGTAGGGTCATAGATAGTCATTCCTTGTTGAGGTTTTACTAGCCTGACCATCAATGTTTTGACATGTGGGGGAGTGTAAAATTCACCGCCTTTTTTACCAGCTGAATCGGCAAACTCTTTTAATAGGTATTCGTAAGCAGCACCGAGCAAGTCAGGAAATTCAAAGTCTTCGTTTCTTAATCTATACTTATTGAAGTGATGAATCAAATCAACGAGTTGTTGGTCTTTTAGGTGTGTTTTACCTTTCACAGCGTTGAAATCTATATGCTTTAAAACACCTTCAAGTTCTGGATTTCCCTCCTCCAATGCAGCAAGAGCTTTGTTTAGCTGATTACCAACATCTTCTTTTAAATTCAAAATATTTTCCCATCTTGCTCGTTTAGGTACGAAAAAAGTATAAGTATCACCATTCGAAGTATAACTATAAGAATTTGGGTCCTCAAGTAGTTCTTCTATTTCTTTTTCGTTTAGTCCTTGACTAGTGTAGAGTTTTCTTAGTTCTTCCTGTTTGGCTTCAAATACATCTGATACACGCTTTAGGAAGAGCATGCCAAAGATGTATTCTTTGTATTCCGAGGCATCCATTTTGCCCCTTAAAATATCTGCCGCTTTGAATAAATGTGTTTCAAGTTGTCTTAATGTAATTTTTTCGTTATTCATAATTCTTATTTTAACTATGACAAACTAAAAATTTCATTTATAGCTATATGCTTTTAGCACTTGGTGCTTCATAGCACTTGGTGCCTAATTTTGAATTGTTTCAATAGAAAAAGAAATAATATCAAAGGGCAAATTATGAGATACAATCCTGAAATTCATCATCGCCGTTCAATCCGCCTGAAAGGATGTGATTATTAC
>DTPJ01000624.1 GCA_011334435.1 Candidatus Poribacteria bacterium
ATGTTTGATATGACTCTTGAAGATGCTTTGAATACATGGAAGAATATGACTATGTGGATCAATTTTACGTCATGTTTTCATATAGCAAGTCCAGAGGCAATAAAAGAGCATACACTTGATTTGATAAGGCAATCCTATCCCGGCAATCGTTTCATCATTAGCATAACTGAAAATGTTCCCGACGAAGTGCGTAAACGTAGTTTTGAAGTTATTGCACAGACACTAAAAGAGTATGGAACTCTTCCGCTTAAATTGTGAAACTAACGATGGAACAATTTATCAATAAACCCAGAAAGCATAGGTTCGTAAGCCCGAAAAAGTGCCTATAATAGACCAGATACTGCCGATCACGAATTCACCTAAGATAAGTCCGCCAAAAAATGGCATGGCTTTACTGTGAATCTTTAATCCACCAAACCTCAGAATAACAGATTTTATGATGAAGCTAATAAGTATCGGAAACCATGTAACGTCCAATCCCCAGCTATTAGACACCGCATATCCAGCAGGATGGAGTGGCCACCAGATAAATCTGTTTCGCATAAAAGTAAAGAATATAGTAGTGACAAATCCTATTCCAAGAAACAACGCTGTTGAGTAGTCAGGTTTTGTCGGATTGCTGATCCAACCTTGAAGGCGATTATAAGGTTCCCAGCCGAACCATTCAACTCTACCTGCCATGCCAATTTGATGTGAACTATGCAGAAAAGACCAAAATGTAGCAATAACTCCAACAAAGACAGCTATTATCATGCCGATAAATATATGCCTACTATTTGACTCCATCTTTTCAGCTAACTTAAATCCCTCGAGCTGATGAGGCATAACATCGCTATAATGCGCCCTATTGAAAAACCAAAATAAAGTCAGGACAGATACGTTTTGAGGTCCTAATGCACGACTTCCGATCAGTGAAGTCATAAGAAGATCGGGTCCGCCATTGTGCATATCATGGACAGGGACGCCCATTTCTGCCCTCATACGAGTTATTGATGTTACAATGGCATAATATACAACAAAAAAGACAATAGCGACCCATATTGACATCCCAGCACGATAGCAAAACACGGTCAGTAATATTCCTCCTATTATTAAGCCCATCGCTGCGGTTCTATATGATGTAGGTTCGCCTTTATCATCAATAACAGGCTTATTCGTAAAAACCCTTTTAACGACAAGCCACAAGTGCTTTCTACTGACCCACATAGCAATAGCGAATAAAGCAAGATACGCCCCTGATGATTGTTCTATAATGCTTTTATATCCAGAAAACGACCCGCCAGCCATAGAAAATCCCAAAACAGACCATAGTATTCGCTGTGCTTTCCAGAATAGATAGAAAAACCACATTGAGAAAGAGAGATCAAGGGGGATAAAAAATGCTAAACCAATAACAAAAGGATAAAACGAGATAGGTAACCAACCAACTGCATTCCAAGGTCTTGATACAAAATACCTACCAATGTTGTTAAGTTTCAAATGTATGTAAGGCACAGCAGGGATTAACGC
>DTPJ01000101.1 GCA_011334435.1 Candidatus Poribacteria bacterium
CAGAGTTTGGAATTGTAACAGAAGAACGGCTTTGGGATAATCTGAAATATTTTTTAGACCGTGTGATACCAGTTGCAGAAGAAGCCAATGTCAAGTTAGCTATGCACCCTGACGATCCGCCGTTGTCACCTATACGAGGGATAGGCAGGATTATGCGAAGCATTGAAAATTATCAAAAGCTGTTAGATTTATATCCAAGTCCCGTCAATGGCATTGCGTTATGTCAGGGCAATTTTACGCTTATGACAGATGATCTCCCATCTGTGATCAGGCATTTTGGCAAACAAGGCAAGATTTTCTTTGTCCATTTCAGAGATGTTAAAGGCACGCCTGAAAACTTTGTTGAGACGTTTCATGACGATGGAAAAACTAATATGCTTGAATGTATGCGTGCCTATCGTGACATCGGTTTTGAGGGAGTCTGTCGCCCTGATCATGTCCCAACAATGGAAGGTGACAGCAACAGTAGTCCCGGATATTCATCAATTGGTCGTCTTTTCGCTATCGGTTATCTAAAAGGATTGCGAGAAGCAGTCTATGCTGAATAGATAAGAAGGGATAAAAAACTGACTGAGATATATATATTAGACCTTATAGGCACTTTCGCTTTTGCAGTTTATGGTGCTCATGTTGCGATAGATAAAGAATTTGATATATTCGGAATTTTCGTCTCCGCTTTCTTGACTGCATTTGGCGGAGGAACGTTAAGGGAGTTCATACTTGGAAATATCCCCTTTTATTTCTATGACAATAACTACGTATTCGTATGTTTAGCAGGATATATCTTTTCAATAGCGGTTTATAAAGTCTTTAATAAAATCAATAAGTATGTGCTTATTGTAGATGCAATAGGGTTATCAACATTCGCTTTCATAGGTGCGACAAAAGCAGATCAGGCGGGATTAGGGGCATTTGCTATAATTTTTCTTGCAACTCTAACTCCAATAGGTGGCGGGTTGCTTAGAGATATTGCGATAAGAGAAGTTCCTCAGATATTTCATCGTGACTTTTACGCTTCACCAGCGATATTTTTAGGCGTTTTCTATGCGATAGGACGCAATTATATGGATAATCTGATATTAGTCTATTGTCTTTTGTTTATGACTTTTGCATTGAGATTATGTGCCATATATTTCAATTTCAATTTATGGAGACCATGGAGAAATAAGAATGTTTAGGAGGACTATATGAATTACTGTCTAAATACAAGCACTATTCGTAATTGTGGTTTAAGTGTCCCAGAAAAAATCAAAATAACCGCTCAAACTGGTTATCAAGGTATAGAACTATGGGTAAGCGAGATAGAGGATTACTTAAAGAAAGGCGGGTCTTTGTCAGAACTTAAAGCTATCCTTGACCAAAGTAATCTTAAATTGCCAAACCTAATAGCCTTTCCGCAATGGGCGCATCCTGATAAAGGGATAAGAATTAAGGCTTTAGAAGAGGCAAAGGGAGTTTTTGAAATGGCAAAGGTGCTTAAAAGCACTTATGTCGCTGCTCCACCTA